>JBBIUL010000202.1:0-4093 GCA_037440265.1 Nitrospira sp.
TCACCGTTGCCATCATTACCGGCAGACAGTCAAAGGTAGTCGAAAGAAGGGCCAGGGAACTCGGCATAACTGAGGTGTACCAGCGGTGCATCCTGAAGTCGGTTGCCTATGATCACCTGCTTGAAAAAACCGGCCTTTCCGATAATGAGGTGGCATATATCGGGGACGATATCGTTGATATCCCGCTCCTGAGAAAGGCCGCACTCCCGGTAGCAGTTGCAGATGCTACCGACGAAACCAAGGCCGAAGCATTGCTGGTGACAAAAAACCAGGGTGGACGGGGAGCAGTAAGGGAGGTCTCGGATCTCATCTTAAAGTCAAAAGGACTATGGGAGAGCATGCTCGATGAGTACTTTAAGGCTTAACCTCCCGACCGTGCTCACGTTAAGCAGGATTGTGTTCATCCCCTTCTTTGTTCTCTCCGTCAGCCATCATCCTGTCCTGGGTGCCCTCATATTCGGCGTGGCATCGATCACTGACTTCCTCGACGGCTATCTTGCACGAAAATCCGGGCAGATAACCAAGTTCGGCATTATTATGGATCCGATTGCCGACAAGTTCCTCGTCATATCAGCCCTGATCGTTCTCGTGGACATGACACGACTCTCAGTCGAAATTGCTATCATATTGATCGTCAGAGAGTTCCTGGTGACCGCTCTCAGGGTCGTTGCCCTCTCAAAGGACATTGTCATGCCTGCTGAAATGGGCGGAAAGCTCAAGACAGCCGCACAGATAACCGCTGTTTTGTGTCTGATCCTTGTCGGCACTTTCTTTGACAATCTACCGTTTGACCTCTATGATATTGGCCGCATCTTTATCGCGATTGCTGTAGTCCTCTCAGTAACGTCCGGCATTAAATACACGGTTTCTTTCTGGAGGAGCATGTGAGTTTTCTGCTTCTCTCTCTTTTTGCCTTTGTCATCGGTTCAGTCCCGACCGGACTTATCATAGCCAAGACGCGGGGCATAGATATCCGTGGGATCGGGAGCGGCAACATCGGGGCCACGAATGTACTCAGGACTACGGGGAAATGGCCTGCCCTGCTGACGCTGGTCGGGGACATGCTGAAAGGCATCATTCCTGTCCTGGCTGCGCGCTATATCCATCCCGGGCTTCTTTTTGAAGGCCTGATCGGGATCATCGCCGTACTTGGCCATAATTTTTCGGTATTTCTTAAATTCAGGGGGGGCAAGGGAGTTGCTACCAGCCTGGGCGTCCTGTTCATTTATTCTCCACAAACAGCACTTATTACTATTATAATATGGCTGATGACTGTATTAATCAGCCGGTATTCATCGATGGGGGCGCTTGTGTCCTTCGGGATTCTTCCGCTCAACATCTTCCTCTTTGACGCTCCCGGGAAATTGCCGGTCGCACTGGTACTCACCGGCCTTATGTTCATCAGACACCGGGAAAACATATCGAACCTCCTGAAAGGGACTGAGCGGAAGGTGGGGAAACGGGCATGATAAAACAGATCGCTGTTATCATCTGCCTGCTGCTCTCACTGCCTCTTTCCTCCCCTGCTGTTGTCTCGCACGAGACGCTGCTCAACCAGGGGATAAGGAATTCTGAACCGTCTTCTTACCTGCTGATACAGAATGCCGGAGAGAACAAAGATGAAAGGACAGCGCTCCTGAAAGAGGCAGTGCAATACGCTCCTGACCTCCCTGCGTCCTATTTTGCGCTGGCAAAGAACAGCCTTGCTTTTTCCGCTGAGGGGATGCTCGACAGTTTTGATTATCTGCTGCTCGGCATAGATGCCTACACAAGGAATTTCTGGTGGTCTTTTACCTTTGCAGGCTCGCTCTTTCTAAGTCTCCTGCTTTCCTTTACTGCTACAATTGTGTTCATTATCGCGATACGGCTCGTTCAGGATATCCCCCTGATTTCTCATGATGTAAATGAAGACAATACAAAAGCCTTCCTCCTTATTTCCCTTGTGGTGCTTTCTGTCTTCAGCCCCTTCCTCATGCTCGCCGGGCTCCTGGTTCTGCTCGGCATATATATGAAGAAATACGACCGGACAGTCGTTTTTCTGTTCCTTATTTTCATTCTGCTGTTTCCTCTGATATTCAGGCAGGTCTCTTTTTTCGCCAATACCCTGCGTTCAGGCAAGGTGAAATCACTCGTACAGGCCAATGAGTCAAAGGGCAATGCGTACGCCCTCGCCGCACTCAGCAATGATCAGGATTATGATGCACTCTTCTCTTATGCACTAGCCCTGAAACGAGATGGGCACTATGACAAGGCTCTTGAGACATTCAAAATGCTCGCTGCACAGAGACCTGATCCGAAGGTCTATGTAAACCTGGGCAATTGTTATGTCGGCCTCTATAATTTCGAAGAAGACAAAAGAAGCAACCTCGAAGAGGCACTGAACTACTACACCATGGCCATCAATATCAGGCCGTCAGCTACTGCATACTATAATCACTCCCAGGTCTCCCGCGAGCTGCTCGACTTTAAGAAAGGCGATGAATATTTCCGCAATGCACTGTCAATGGACAGGCTTGCAGTGCTCGGCTACCGGACAGTATACGGACGCCATCCCAACAGGTTTGTCATTGACGAAACACTCGGCTTTTCCGATCTTTGGAGATATACCTATGCATATCCGGGACAGATCTCCTCTTTTGGCATGACCTTTCTCCCCCTGCTCGTTTTCCCCTTTCTGGCCTTCGCACTGGCAGCAGGGTTCCTCTTCCTGATCAGGCGGTTCAAGAACAAGGCATACCATTGCAGGAGATGCAACACCATTCTCTGCGCCAAATGCGAGAAAAAACTCCTCTGGGGCAATATGTGCGACCAGTGCTACCGGTCGCTTGTCAAACTCGAGGACATGGACTCAAGAGAGAGGGTTGCACGCCTGCTTGCCATCTATGCACACCAGAAAAAAAGAAGGGACATTATCAAACTGCTTTCCTTTGTTCTTCCCGGGTCAGCACAGATTTTTTCAGGTAAAATATTATACGGGTTTGTTTTCATGTGGCCCTTCCTGTTTTTCATCTTTCTCCCGATGACCAATGCCTTCCTATCACCCGGAAGCACAGCATTTAGTCATGGTTTTTTCAGCTGGCTTGCAGCCGGCATCGCGGTCTTGTGGTATACGGTATCTAATTTCATAACAAGGAAAAGGTTGGCAAAGGGATGGCTTTAGAAGGTTCTCTCAAAGATTTCGGACTGGCTGATATTCTTCAGCTGATATATTTTCAGCGGAAAACCGGCATTCTCACCCTTGACGGCCGTATGGACAAAGTCAGACTGCTTTTTATCGATGGCAACATAAGCGGGGCTGAATCAAAGCGCAGGATCGACGACAACCGTCTCGGCAAGATTCTGCTGAAAAAGGGCCATATCAAGGACGCTGACCTGAAAACCGCCCTTGAAGACCAGCAGACTTCAGGCAATAAGCTCGGCAACATACTTGTGCAGAAGAACCTTGCTGACAGGGAGATCATCCGGTCTATCCTGGAAAGCCAGATCACCGAGACCGTGATCCAGATTTTTGAATGGAAGCACGGCTCATACGAGTTCACCTCACAGGGAGTTCCCCAGGACAAGGAGTTCCCTTTTTCAATCGATACACAGCATCTTCTCATGGAAGGGCTGAGGATCGTCGATGAGTGGTCGCTTATTAAAGGGAAGCTTACCCTCGATACGGTCTTTGCAAAAAAAGCAGACGCACATGCCGACCTTTCTGATTATGAATCAGAGATTCTTTCGTTTGTTGACGGGGAGAACGACGTCAGCACCATCATCGATCTTTCTTCAGGGGACAACTTTGAGGTGTCAAAGACGCTTCTTTCTCTCATGGAGAAAGGAATGGTCGAGGTGGCGGAAGCAGCGCCGGTTGTTACGGAGAGAAGATCGGTTACAGTCAAAAGACCTTCTGTACGGCTGACGTATCTTCCGGCAGCCGCAGTTGTTTTTTCTGTTCTCCTTTCATTCACCGCTGTTTTCCTTCAGCAGGGGAGCATCTTAAGAACACTGAAGGCATCCGAGACAATCGATGATATACGATTCAGGGTTGAGGTTTACCACCAGCAGCATGCCGAATATCCGAATGCACTTGACCTGATTTACAGTGGAA
>JBBIUL010000203.1:0-4084 GCA_037440265.1 Nitrospira sp.
GTCTCGACAATAACTCAATACCGATTTCTTTTTTATGAGGGTTCGGAACGGTCAGGCGAATATTCCCTTGATCATATATTGATGCTTGCCACCGCTGTGCGGTCCATTAAATCCGAGTTCTTTCAGACGTGCAACAAATTCCTTGCGCGAAACAGGGGTGAGCTTTGACATTCAGGCTGCTGATTCCTGAAGCTCTTTTATAGCGTACTTACCCAGTTTTGGAATCTTAAGACCTTTTTTGATACTGACCAGTATCCATCCCTCAATAACATCCTTGAGATTGTTTCTGCACTCCTCAAGAGTCATGCCGGATGCCCATACTCCGTTGAGCTCTTCTACTTCTCCGTAGAACGGTTCCGGATCATCTATTTTGTCATATCGGGCTCGCCTTAATGCTTCCTCAACATATTCAGTAAGCATGATTCGACCTCCTTTTTTTGTATTTTAGCATAGATTAACGGCACGCTGATTGATGGCAAACCTGCAAGCGACAAGCGAGCAAGCTCAATGAAAAAAAGACCGTTCAAAGTTCAAAGTTCTGTGTTCCAGGTTCAAGGTTCGTTAGAAAAAGCAAAACAAAAATTGTAAATATCTGTTGCTCTTACCTTATTTTCTCAGAATGATCTGCTGTATCTCTGCTGAGGTTTTCTATTTCGGCCTTGAGTTTTTCGTACTCAACGAGCTTTCTCTGCAGGAACGCCCTGGTTTGTCTGATTCGTTCGGCAACGCCTTTCGGCGTCAGGACATACATATAGGCTATCTTGTGCTTTGAGTTCTTGAACCGGCTTGCCTTGATGTAGCCTTTCTCAAGGAGGGCGTTTACAAGGTAGTTTACCCGTCCGAGACTGAGCCCCATCTTCTTCGAAAGCTCGCGCTGGGAAAGGGATCCGTCCTTTGCCAGTTCCAGAAGTGTTTTAAACTGTGATTCGTCCATGTGTTAGTTCATAGCTCGTAGTTCATAGCTGATAGCTCATAGCAATGTTTAGATAGACAAGTGCTGAAAAAAATACTGCACACAGTAAACTACAAACTATTCTTTATCGATTTAATAAGAGTTGAAAGCATTTTGCCGATCTCATCTCCCATGACTTTTGATTCATCAAGTTGTTTTTGAGCAATCCATCCCATTTTATGGAATAGGATTAAGAGCGTTATTGTTTCGAAAAGAGACCCTCGAGCGACATAAAGAAACTGTATGAACTCTTTCTTGGAATAACGGCCTTTGCCTTCAGCTATGTTGAGTGCTATTGAAGCAGAAGCAGCTTCTAATTGTTCTATCAGACGAAAATGTTTTCTATCAGTTTTGATAGATGCAGCAACGCTTATTACTTGATGTGAAAAATCAATGGCTTTCTGCCAGACATCCAGACCTTCGAATCCGAACTTGATCATTTTGTTGTGCTGGAAGGTGGTTTAGATGTTCAGTTTTTCAGCTATGAACTAGGAGCTACGAGCTTTTTTTGGACAGGCTACCGCCGTTCACTGTCACGGGACAGCGATGATATGAAACGGTTTTTTGTGCGTTCAGGCACTGAACTAATGATAGAGTAATCACGATAAAAGGTCAATAAAAAAGATACAAAGGTCAACAAAAGTTCAATGTTCAAGGTTCAAAGTTGAAAGACTATTAAGTGTAGAATGAATAAGTGTGAAATCGTGTTTGATTGAAGAGAACTCTTTACATTAAGTCTTCAGGAATGTTTCAGTCTCAACATCGGCTTGCTTAAGAATAGCCCGCAGAGTCCCTTCGGGCATGTCTCCTGAATGGTTTGGAATTGTTGTATAACGATCTGTTTTTTCGTTATACCAGATTTCATGACTGCCAGCTGCCTGACGGTCAAAGGAAAAACCAAGCTACTTCAATTTTCTTGCTATTTCACGGTACTTAAAGCCAGCAAGGCGGCCCATGTCAGCTGCCGACTACCAGCTGCAGATCAAAGCTTTTTTCGACAGTTCTAATTTTCAGAGGTTTTTTCCTAAGATTCTGAGCCTCGAGAAGTCTTCTGGCAACATCACGGGCAATCTCAATTGCTTCAGTGACGGTCCTTCCCTGTGCGACCAACCCCTGGATATCGTCTGAGGTTACCAGGTAGAGCCCTTCAGGAAGCTTTTCAATATGTATGTTGATAATTTTTTCCATAGGATACCTCCTGTATGTTTCAGCTATTATATGAATAAAAGGATAAATCTATTTTAACATATAGGAAATGCTTATGAAGCTATCGGAATGGTTGATGGCATATTAGCTCGTAGTTCGTAGCTCATGGCACATAGCTTCAAGTTGCAAGCTGCAAGTTCCAAGTCATAGATTGCAGACAAAAAAGCTGGCATATTAGCTCATAGCTCGTAGCTCATGGTCCTTTAAACTCTGCGCTATGCGGCATAAAACTGTCCAATGTTCAACGTTCAAAGGTCTACGTTCTGACTGATTACTAAATTACTCCCTCTTGCCTTACACCTTGCGCCCTGCTTAATGCCTGGTAGGGAACACTCATTGTTTTTTCTTTTTTCTTGATTTCCTGACATACCTGAAAATCTGCTTTACATAAAAGGAGGAGATGAAATAAAGGATAAAGCAAGTCATAAAGAGATAGAAGAGCCAGTATTCCGGAATGTTATAAATCGTGCCGATGACACCGAGGGATGCAAATAGTGCCGAGGCAGTTATCATGACAGCGCATGTTTGTCCTGGGGTGAGGCCGAACCGCAGGAGTAAGTGATGCAGGTGCGCCCTGTCTGCGTGGAATGGGCTTTTTCCTTTGAGCATCCTCTTTGTCATGATGGTCAGCGTATCAACAATGGGGATTGCAACGATCATCAAAGGAGCTACTGGCGGAACGAGGCTCTGATTATATTGTGTAAGGGCTATCGATATGAAGGTGATTGCAAACCCGAAAGTGAGGCTCCCGGCATCCCCCATGAACAGAGCCGACGGGTGCCAGTTATAGCGAAGAAACGCAATCAATGCTCCGCAGAAGGCTAAGCTCAGGAGCAGGAGTTCAGATTGGCCGCTATGATAAGCAAGCAGTGAAAAAGATGAAAATGCAACAAGTGAAATCCCTCCGGCGAGGCCGTCCACTCCGTCAACCATGTTGATTGCATTGATAACGCCGACCGTGCTGAATATCGTGAGCAGTATTGCAGACCGGTCAAAATAGATCAGCCCGAAAGCGAGCAGGTCACCGAAGTAGTGCAGGGTAAGATTGCTGAAGTATACCATAAAGATTGCCGAGACTATCTGAGCGGTAAATTTGCGCCTGGGGCCCAGCTCCCTGAAATCATCAAGAAATCCGATTATGGATAGCAGGAGGAGTCCGGCGTAGAATCCCCGCAGATTCTGGAGCGGGACAAACAGCAGCAGGCTTATTGAAATGCCGATCATCATTCCGATGCCGCCAACAAGGGGCTTCGGTTCTTTATGGGTTTTTCTCTTCTCAGGCATGTCAATCAGCCCTATGCGGGAGGCAATATGAACGAGCCGTGGCAGTACAAGAAAGGTTATTGTCAAAGCGGCAAGAAAAACCGCCATTGTTTTTGCAGTATCAGACATGTTCTTCTGTTAAAGCCCTATCAGGGATCGAATCCGCCAGGTGATAAATCTGAAATAGTGAAAGGGCAGTGTCCAGCTCTGTTTTGTATGGTACAGGACTCTGACCGCATCAGGGGACGGTAATACTGTTTTTAAGAATGATCGGGCAATCGCTGACCATGTATCAAGAGACAACCTGTTGACGAGCTTATCCCTTATTGGTCGATACGAATTTTTGTTGTCCATATCAATTGTAAGAAGAGAGGACAGAACCCGGGCAATTTTTCTGCGAAATTTCGTGATTTGCTTTTCCAGCAACAGGATCTGATGCATATTCATTGCAGCCTCTGGCCATAGATTCATTATCTGATATATGGCGATCAGCGTTGTTTTGGCAAGTCCTCTGGTTACGATTTCTTTTGCAAGGTGTGCCCAATCGACTGTTCCGTCATATTTTCTGAATGCCCAGAGAATATCTGTCAGAATCCTGAGCTCCCGGAAGGCATGCAAATGGTGGTGCACAAGGAGCATGATAATCGTCATCTCCGGGGTCAG
>JBBIUL010000204.1:0-4082 GCA_037440265.1 Nitrospira sp.
GTGAAGTCGGGAAGCTTGCTTCTGCATTCAACGACATGATTGATGCAATCAGGGTAAGGGAACAGGAACTGCGGGACACCAATGAACAGCTTGAAACCTACGGCGCCAGGATGCATCAATACATCAACGAACTCGCAAAGACTAAGGACCAGTTCATCAAATCAAAACAGGATACAGCGGTCGTTCAGACCGCCCAGGCTTTCCTTCATCATCTGAGGCAGCCGCTCACCTTTCTTTTTACAGCGATGGACCAGCTCATCAAATCAAAACAGGATACAGCGGTCGTTGAGACCGCCCAGGCTTTCCTTCATCATCTGAGGCAGCCGCTCACCTTTCTTTTTATAGCGATCGACACGCTCCTGATCGAGATCAAACAGGGGAATCTCCATGAGGAGTCGGCAACCAAGAAACTGCATGCGGTCGAAGTTGCCGCCACCCGCCTGGCTGAACTCCTGAAGAAATTCGAAAATCTCAGGGAATATAAGACCGTTGAATTCAGCGGCAACATAAAGATACTGGACATCGACAAAACCGGGAAGGAGCAATAAACCATGTTCATTATTTGTAAGGGGACATCGAAATGCAGATAGGGATTATCTCAGATACTCACGACAACATGGATCAGATAAAAAAGGCGGTTGAGTTCTTTAACAGCAGGAAGGTCGAACATGTTCTTCATGCCGGCGATTTCACCTCACCCTTTACGTTCCGCCTGCTGAAAGACCTTGCCTGCGAATTTACCGGCATTTACGGCAACAATGACGGCGATCAATTACTGCTCCAGAAAATGTCTGACGGAAGGATTTTTAACCAGCCCCACACCTTCGAACTGGCCGGCAAGAAGATAATCATGATACACGAACACCTCATCAAGGAGGCGCTTGCAGACAGCGGTCACTTCGATATCGTTGTCTACGGCCACACCCATGTCCCTGAGGTCAAAAAATCAGGCCGCACGCTCATCATAAACCCCGGAGAAGCAGGAAGCTGGCTCTACGGAAAATCTACAGTCGCCATCGCCGACCTCGCGCACATGACCGCCGAAATCATAACCCTGTAGACATAACAAGTAGTATCCTCATAAAAGGACTGCCAGTGCCACTGAAAAATCAGAATCGTAATTGTTATTAGAAAGGACATAGTGTTAGAGCGGTTTTATTTGGACGATCTGCCTGCCGGCAGGCAGATATTCAGACAGTACGTATTTTAAAGAATAAAGAGTCCAAATGCCTCGGAGGTCGAAGACCGAGCCTGCCTGTCCGGTAGGCAGGAATGAGCGAAAGCACTATGTCCTTTCGGTTTTATCACCTGATATGAATTCACAGGAATAAGGTTCGTTATCGATCAGAGCTCAAACTCCTCCCCGTATGACGGGACGTGCGTCCTGTATCCGAACCGTTCTTTTACGAGCGCCTCGAATTCGAGCGACACAGACTCTTCACCATGGGTTATAAATATCTCGGGGCTGTTTTTGAACCTCGATATCCATTCAAGCAGGTCGGACTGGTCAGCATGAGCTGAAAAGCCCCCGAGCGTATGGATGCCTGCGCTTACGACAATATTTTCGCCGAGCACGTTTACCACTTTCTCGCCGTCAACGATCTCCCTTCCAAGGGTCCCCTCTGCCTGGAACCCGACAAAGACCACGCTGCACTCTTTTCTCCAGAGGTTGTGCTTGAGATGATGCCGTATCCTGCCGCCCTCGCACATGCCCGAACTCGCGATGATGATCGCTTCTTTTCTGATCCTGTTCAGGGCCATGGAGTCCTCTGTCCTCCTTGTGAAATGGATCCGTATGGCATCCCTGCTCTCCGTGTTGAAGATCTGTCTTGCCTCAGAGTCAAAATATTCCCTGTGGGCTTCATATACCCTTGTTATTCCCTCAGCAAGGGGGCTGTCGATATAGACATTGATCCTGAAGAGCCGCTTCTCTTTTACCAGTTTATTGAGAATGAACAGCAGGTCCTGTGTCCTGCCGAGTGCAAATGAAGGGATAATGACGTTTCCGCCATTGGCAAACGTGTGCTTGATGATCTCAACGAGTTCATCTACCGAGTCCTCCATATTCTTATGGTTCCGGTTGCCGTAGGTCGACTCAATCGTAAGGTAGTCTGTTTCATCAATAAAAACAGGGTCGTTCACAATGGGACTGTCCTTCTTGCCCATATCTCCGGAGAAGACCATTTTTTTCTCCCTGTCACCATCCATGCACCATAACTCCAGGATAGAAGACCCGAGGATATGTCCTGCATCGCTGAACCTGAACCTGATCCCCTCGCAAAGCGATTCGGTCCTGCCATAGCGCTTTCTCTCAAACAGCGGTATGACACGGTCAACGTCCCTCCTCACATACAACGGTTCGATGACCTCGCCCCCAGACCGCAATGCCTTTCTGTTGTGCCATTCCGTATCGTTTTCCTGGATGCCGGCAGAGTCATAGAGTATCAGCTCTATTATGTCTGCGGCGGCAGAGGTCGTTATGATCTTTCCGTTAAACCCCTCCTTTACGAGCCGCGGCACAAGGCCCACATGGTCGAGGTGAGAGTGGGTAAGAAACAGGCAGTCGATTTCAGAAGGATCAAATGCGAATCTCCTCCGGTTTACCGCACTGGAATCAGGCCCCTGGTACATGCCGCACTCGACAAGTATTTTTCTCTCTCCTGCCGCAAGATAAAAACAGCTTCCTGTAACCGTCCTCACACCGCCTAAAAATCTTATTTTCATACGTTCACCCCATCAATTCTTTTCAGACCTGCATTAATCGCACATTCCACAGCCTCTATATACTCGCGTTTCGTAATCCTCCGGCTCAGCTCAGAAAAATCAAATGCCCTGAAACAGGGATGGTACTGGTCCATGATATTGATATAGGTATCTTTTGAAATCTCCTCTGCGATGAATCTCACCACCTCGCAGGTGCCTGCAATGTTTTCAGGCAGGACCAGATGTCTCACCAGAAGCCCTCGCTTCGCAACGCCGCTCTCGTCGATCAGGAGGTCGCCGACCTGACGGTGCATCTCCTTCAGTGCTGCCCTTGCAGCCTCGGGATAGTCGCCGGCATCAGAGTATTTCAGGGCATGTTCCTTGTCCGCATATTTGAAATCAGGCATGTATATGTCGATGATGTCTTCGAGCAATTGCAGGGTCTCAACCTTTTCATACCCCCCGCAGTTGTAGACCAAAGGGACGTTGAGCCCTTTTTCGACAGCAATCGAGACTGCCCTGAGAATGGCGGCAGTCTGATGTGTCGGGGTGACAAAATTGATGTTATGACAGCCGCTCCTCTGGAGTGAATTCATAACTTCGGCAAGTTTCTCATGGGAAATCTCTGCCCCTTCTCCAAGATGACTGATGGAATAGTTCTGGCAGAAAATACACCCAAGATTGCAGTTGCCGAAAAAGATCGTCCCTGAGCCATATCGTCCCACCAGCGGCCGTTCTTCTCCGAAATGAGGCCCCCAGCTCGAAACAAACGGGAGATCACCGGTCCTGCAGAAGCCCCGCTCTCCGGATGTCCTGTCAACATGACACTCCCGGGGGCACATGGCACAGTCAGAGAGCATTGTCTCAGCCTTTTCTATCCTTCCTTGAAAATCGCTTTTGGAAAGTGCTGAGTATGCAGGCCTGAACCAGCTTTCCATGTCCAGGTTCTCTCCTTTCAAAAAACTGCTCCTTTCTTTCGAACGGCAGCGACAGGACTTAAAGTTTATTTTATTAACAAAAACTTATACTTGCAAATAAAAAAAACTATAATTATAATTTTAACTGATGGAAAGCACCAAATACTGTCTTTGCTGTGACCAGGATGTCCCTTTCAGTGTTGTCGAGCGGCATGAAAGGCGGGAGGTGACCTGCGTCTACTGCGGGTTCACGCTCGATGTCCAGAAAATGTGGGAACCGCAGCCGGTCCGTGAAGAAGGCTATGCAGTAGTTGCCGACGACTCGAAATACACCCGCAAGATCATTGAAGACCTGCTGAAAGAAAAGAAGTTCTCCGCCAATATCAGGTCCTACGAGAACGGGCTTGAGCTCATCTCCGGCTATTCAAAACTGCTTTCTGAAAAATCCCCGGTTGATATTGC
>JBBIUL010000205.1:0-4065 GCA_037440265.1 Nitrospira sp.
ACCACTTTAGGCACATGCACTGCTGAGGAAACAAGCAGTTCATCAACCTTGTCGGCAAACGCACTGTCTTTATCCTTGAAATAGCTTATCCAGACTGATGTGTCTATGAGGACCCTGTCACCGTTCACGGTGCCGTATCTCATCTGCAGTCATATCGAACTGCATTTTACCCTTCATGGATTGTATCTTTTCAATCTTCTTTTTCTTGAGGTATTCGTCAATGGCAATCTTCACTGCAGAGGCCTTGCTCTTGCTCTTCGTCTCTTTCACGAGCAGGTCGAGTTTCTCTTTTTCGATAGTCACTGTTGCACGCATATCAGCCTCCTTATTGTGCACTTATTATACACAATATTATCATAATATCTTGTGCATTTCAATATGTCATCGTTTGCTTAACCTGTGCACAGATTCGACCATTTCGATCGCGTTTTCAACTGGTGTCTCGGGCAGTATGCCATGTCCGAGGTTGAATATGTGGCCGCGCGCCGGAGATGCCTTGTCAAGAATATCCTGGACACGCTCAGCAATGTTCTCTTTCGGCCCGAGAAGGACGCAGGGATCAAGATTGCCCTGCACTGAAACCTTTTTCCCAAGGCGCTTTACCGCCTTTCCGATGTCAACCCGCCAGTCAATGCCGATGACGTCAGCGCCTGACTTCTTCACTGTCTCAAGCAGCCCGGGGCAGTCATTCACAAAATAGATGATCGGTACGCCTGCCTGCCGGTAGGCAAGGTCAGATTTTTTCAGACTTTTTATTATTTTCTTGATATAAGGGAAAACAGATTTTTCATAATCATACGGCGAAAGAATGCCTGCCCATGAATCAAATATCTGCACTGCCTGGGCCCCGGCCCTGATCTGGGCTGAAAGGTACTCCGTGACCGTTGAAGTAATTTTGTCCATAAGTCCGTAGAAAAGGCCAGGGTTCTGGTACATGATCCTTTTTGTATGGGAGAAGTTTTTCGAACTTCCCCCCTCAATGATATACGTTGCAAGGGTAAACGGCGCTCCTGAAAACCCGATGAGCGGCACTCTGTTTTCAAGCTCCCGCCGCAGGATCCTTATGGCCTCGAGCACAAAAGGCATGCTGTCTTCGGTATCAGGGATAATGAGGCGGTCAACGCCTGATTTGTTCCTAACAGGTTCTCCCAGCACCGGACCTTTTTTGTCGGTAAATTCAAGGTGCATTCCCATAGCCTCAACCGGGATGAGGATATCCGAAAAAAGTATTGCTGCATCAACCCCGAGGATATCAATCGGCTGCAGTGTAACCTGCGCAGCAAGCTCAGGGGTCTTGCAGAGGGTCAGGAAGTCCACCTTTGCCCTTACCTCCATATATTCCTTCATGTACCTCCCTGCCTGGCGCATGAGCCAGACAGGGGTGTAATCAACCTCTTCACCACGGCACGCCCTTAAAAAAGTATTATTCATTTTTCCTCCAATTTAAGAACTGAGAACTGAGAAGTGAGAACTATAAATAGAGAACCAGCGAAAAGTGAAAACTTCAACATCTCAAGGTTAATCTTTTTTCCGGTTCTCTCTTGCTGTTCGAACACTTGTCCCTAAAATGTTCCTTAGTTCTTTAGATTCATTAATTAGTTCTTTTATCCTGTCTTCACTTACAATTTTTGAGTCTCGCAAAAGTCTCAACCATAAACTTGTTTCTTTAGCCTCCTTAAAAGCTGTACTTACTTTATATATGAAATCTTCCTTACTAAATCCCCCTCTTGCTTCTTCGTAATTAGCTGCAATAGATGTGCCTGACCTAAGTAATTGCTTGCCTATTTCACGGGCAGCCATTTCATTCGGTAAATTCTTTACCAATAAAACAATTTTCAAAGTAAAATCATAAATCCTGTTACTTAGCTCATTCCCTCTAGTTTTCTTTTCTTCCATTCTCAATTCTTACTTCTCAGTTCTCAGTTTCTTCGGGGTATACCCGCAGAACGGTTCTTCTTCAAGATAGTCTCCGTATACCGAGTATGCCCGTGCCCTGCAGCCGCCGCAGACATTGACATATTCGCAGGAACCGCACCTGCCCTTGTATTTTTTGAAATCGCGCATATCCTTAAAGAGTTCGGAATTTTCCCATATGTCCTTAAACGACTGTTCCCTGATGTTTCCTGCAGGCTTCGGGAAATAACTGCAGGGAAGCACATTGCCGTCAACGTCAAGGAGGCAGATGAGCTGGCCGGCGATGCAGCCTTTTGAACCGCCGGTGGAAAACTTCAGGGTCCGCCGCTTGAACTTTTCCCCCTCCTTTTTTGAACGCTGGAGCACCACCCGGTAATAATGCGGTGCACAGGTCGGTCTCACCAGCATGTGGTCCTCTTCCTTTTCCATGTCATAGTGCCAGTCGAGAATTTTGTCATAATCTTCCTTTGAAATGAGTTCGTTCATAATCTCCTCGCCCCTTCCTGTCGGGACGATCATGAACATGTACCATGCTGTTGCGCCGAGTTCTTTGGCAAGCTTATAGACCTTCGGTATTTCCTCCTGGTTCCTCTTAGTAAAGGAAGAATTTATGATAAACTCTATCCCGTGCTTTTTGAAAAGTTTTGCAGCGTTTATGGTGCCTGAAAAGGCTCCTTCCTGATTCCTGAAATCATCATGGACAGACTCATTTGAACCGTCAAGGCTGAGCGATACGATCCTGATCCCGGATGACCTGATCTTCTCGCATATCTCATCATTAACGAGCGTCCCGTTCGTTGCAAGGCACATCCTGAGTCCCTTGTCGGTGCCGTACCGGGCAATCTCAAAAACATCTTTTCTTACGAGCGGTTCGCCGCCTGAAAGGACTACTACCGGCTGGGCATAACTGACTATGTCGTCAATTACCCTGAAGGCCTCGGTGGTATCAAAATCAGGATGGCCTTTTGCCTCCATCTCTGAGGATGAACGGCAATGAACACATCTGAGATTACATCTCCGGGTTATTTCCCATGCTATCCATTTCGGTGCAAATTCCATCTGGCCTCCGTTGAATCATCATCAGACTGCTGACAATCTCTTCGGGATGCTGCAACATAAACAACAAGATCATCAGTACAGGTTTATTTATTCTTTTTTGTTTGATTATTATACCTTTAGCCCAGTCAATTTTTCATAAAAAACCGCCTCTTCGACAGCTTTGAGCAGGGGTGCAAAGGTAGATTTGTCTCTTGCCGAAATTGCTATCGCCTTATAACGCAATACAAGATTGCTTTTCTCATCCTCTTCAAGGAGGTCTGTCTTATTGAATACCAGGAGTTTCTTCTTATCCGACAGGTTCAGGTCTGACAGGATCTTTTCCACTGACGCAATATGCTGTTCGAACCTCGGACTTGAACCATCCACAAGGTGCAGCAGGAGATCGGCATCCTCAAGCTCTTCAAGGGTTGCTCTAAAGGCGGTCATGAGGTCCTTCGGAAGGTCACGTATGAATCCGACCGTGTCAGTGATCACCACCTCTCTTTCGCGCGGGAACCTCAGCCGCCTGCTCGCAGTATCAAGCGTGGCAAAGAGCTTGTCCTCAACAAATGTCTCGCTGCCAGTCAGTGCGTTCAGCAGGGTGGATTTCCCGGCGTTTGTATAACCGACAATTGACACGATAGGGATGTTCTTTTCTACCCTTCGTGCCTTCCTCTGCTTCCTCGCCTCACTGAGCACCTTCAGCTCTTTTTCGAGTATGGCAATCCTGTCTCTGACCCGCCTTCTGTCGATCTCAAGCTTCATTTCACCGGGGCCTCTCCCCCCTATACCGCCCATGAGACGGGACATGGCAGTTCCTTTTCCTGCCAGCCTCGGGAGCCTGTACTTAAGCTGGGCAAGTTCAACCTGCACCTTGCCGTCCCTGCTATGCGCACGGCGGGCAAAGATGTCAAGGATGAGCTGTGACCTGTCTATTACCTTCAGCTCTGTGAGTTCGCTGAGCGCCCTGCTCTGTGAAGGAGTAAGGTCCTGGTCGAATATCAGAAGGCTTGCTCCCCGGTTCATCGCCGTTATGATCAGTTCGCGGATCTTGCCTTCACCCATCAGATATTTCGGGTTTATTTCCTTTGGTCTCTGGATCACGGTATCGAG
>JBBIUL010000206.1:0-4063 GCA_037440265.1 Nitrospira sp.
CGGTAAAGTTTCCACGGTTCATTGAATATGTTCACACCCTCATGCAGGGCACCGACTGCGAGTGTTGAAATCAGCGTCAGTACAAAGAGGAACAGATGCAGATATGGAAACTTTTTCATCCTATTCTAGTCCCTTTCAGATCATAATCATACGCATCGGTAATTTTCACCTTTATAAAGCTGCCTTTCTGAAGGTTGTCTCCGTCTGCGATTACCACCCCGTCAATCTCAGGCGCTTGGGAATATATCCGTGCAATGGCAATACGGTTATCAACCTCATCAACAAGGGCCTTGAATGTTTCTCCGACAAGCTCCTTGTTTTTCTCAAGAGAAATAACTGACTGCGCCGCCATTATCCTGCCATACCTTTCCTGCTTTGTTTTTTCTTTGATATTACCTGAAATTGCATATGCAGAGGTTCCCTCTTCTTTCGAATAGGTAAAAGCACCCAACCGATCAAATTTTACCTTTTGGACAAACTCAAGCAACCCCTTGAAATCTTCTTCGGTCTCCTGGGGAAACCCGACAATGAATGTTGTTCTGAGGGCAACACCGGGTATCCTCTCTCTTATCCTGCGAATAAGCTTTTCAAAATAGCTTCTGCTGCCTCCTCTTCCCATGAGTTTTAATATCCTTCGCTCTGAGTGCTGAAGGGGGATATCTATATATTTGCATACCTTAGCTTCCCTGCTGATGGTATCAAGAAGTTCATCATCAATCGAAGAAGGATACAGGTAAAGGAGGCGGATCCAGAATTCTCCTTTTATCGAGGCAATCCTTTTAATAAGCCTGCTCAGGTTCCACTTTTTCAGATCTCTGCCGTATGAGGTTATATCCTGCGCAACCAGTATAAGCTCTCTGGTTCCATTTCGTATCAGCTCTTCAGCATCACGGTATATTTTTTCAGGCGTTATGCTTCTGAATCTTCCTCTTATGCCAGGAATCGCGCAGTAGGAACATCCCCTGTCACACCCTTCCGCTATCTTGAGATAGGCATATGGAGTATCAGAAAGTGTTTCCTTGACAGCACCCTTTGTACGAACTTCAATATTTGACGTGCAGTATTCGACAATCCTCTCTTCATCACCGACTCCCCACAACGCGTCGATTTCCGGTATTTCTTTTCGGATGTCATCACCATAACGCTTGGCAAGACAGCCGAATACCAGCAGTTTTTTCCCCGGATAGGCTTTTTTTACCTTTGCAAGCCTCAGTATTTCATCAACAGATTCCTTTTTGGCAGATGCTATGAAACCGCAGGTATTCACTATAATGATGTCTGACTCTTCGGGCGCGGAGGCATACGCGATACCTTTTTCTTCGAGTTTTTTCAGAAGGGTTTCTGAATCAACAAGGTTTTTCGGACAGCCAAGGCTCAGCAGCGAAACCTTACCCACGGGCTGCCTTGACCGCTTTATAGATAACGATATATCCGATTAAGGCTGATACAATACCAATAAAAGTGGTACCGACTACAAACGGCATGATGAGCGGCCGAAACTCATTAATGAAACCGAGGATGGAAATGTTCGACCAGTCTATCACAGGGACGATATTGTCAATAAAAAGGAGCTTTGCACCCACCCATGTTCCAAAGGTATAAATCGGCACAATGGTCCACGGGTTGGTCACAAACACGCCGACAAGCGTGACAATCCTGTTCAGTCTGAATATCCAGGCAATCCCTATGGCCATCACGGTATGTATGCCGAGAAGGGGTGACATGCCGATAAACACACCGACTGCAAAAGCAGTTGCAACTTTGTGAGGCGGTTCCTGAATCGTCAGAATCTGCCTGAGACGTTCCCTAAACTTCAAAGTGCTGATATCCTTTTGAAGTTACTGGTTTTGCTTTGCCGTTTTCCCCTATGATCTTAATGCCTGAACGGGTAATTTCACCGATGCAAAAAGCCTTTACCTTCTTCTCCTTCGGGGCAGTGAAAAGGAGTTCATAATCCTCTCCACCGTGCAGTGCAAAATCAAGGGCCGGCATTCCAAGATATTCCGAAGCTGACCGCAGCTCTCCGGACATCGGGATGTTTTGCGTGTATATCTCAGCGCCGGTATCGGACTCTTTGCAGAGTCTTGACAGGTCTATCACCAGACCGTCGCTTATATCCATCATGGCTGTTGCAGAACGGGCAAATACTGATGCATCTCTTGCCTGCGGCAACAGGTGACGCTTCACCAGTGGTTCTACAGTTTGCCATTTGAGGAGTTTATTGTATTTTTCCCCTTTTTCTATTTCTATCGGCCTGCTGATTCTCTTCATAATTTCGAGACCGCATGCAGCATCGCCGAGGACTGATGAAACGTATATCTTGTCCCCTGTTTGTGCCCCTTTTCTTTTGATAACTTTTTCAGCCTTTCCGATAACGGTCGCAGCCACCACCATCTTTTCAGAAGAAGACATATCGCCGCCGATGAGGCTTGCCCCGTAAAGATCAAGGGCATCTCTGACGCCCTCAAAAAAGCGTTCGAACGCCTGCAGGGTTGTATCCCTGTTTGCCGCAAAATTAAGGAGCATAAACTGAGGTTTCCCGCCCATTGCATAGATATCACTGACATTGACGGACACCAGCTTATGCCCGAGCTGATATGGCGTTGTCCATGAAAAATTAAAATGTACTCCCTCCACCATCATATCAGAAGTAACAAGCGCATAAGGATATTTCAGTGTTACGGCAGCTGCATCATCTCCGATGCCAAGGGTGACGCCCTGCATCCTGCTGGAAAATTGCTTCCTGACTTTCTCGAGGAGAGCGAGTTCTCCGACCTGAAAAAGCTTCATCAGCTATAGGGTACGGGGTGCAGCTACACGCTGATATGATTGACTGCAGAGAGCCGGGCCGCTCATTTCTGCCCCCTTTTTGCTCTCTTGTCTGATTTGAGGGCCACTTTCAGAACCTGGTCCATGTGATCAGCGAAAATAAAATCAATATCCTTCTTGATGTATTTGGGAATGTCCTCAAGATCCTTTTTGTTGCGTTTGGGTATAATGATCTTCCTGATGCCCATCCGTTTTGCAGCAAGCGTTTTTTCCTTCAGCCCGCCGATCGGCAGCACCCTTCCCCTGAGAGTAACTTCTCCGGTCATGGCGACATCCTTGTTAACCGGGATTCCGGTAAACACCGACGATATGGCAGTTGCAATAGTGATCCCTGCAGAAGGACCATCCTTGGGTATTGCCCCCGCAGGGACATGTATGTGAATATCACTGTTGGAAAAAATCTCTTCTTCAATACCTAAGGATTTGGCTTTTGATTTTACGTAGCTGAATGCTGCCTGGGCTGATTCTTTCATCACATCGCCAAGCTGCCCGGTGAGGGTCAGGGCTCCCTTCCCTTTCATGGTGGTTGCCTCTATATAAATAATATCCCCCCCTGACTCTGTCCATGCGAGTCCGGTCGAAACCCCGACCTCATCTTCCTTGATCTCTTCTTCAGGAAGAAATTTGGGAACTCCAAGAAAGCTCTGCAGGTTTTTTGGAGTTATGGCAAACTCACTGTCCCTGCCTTCAGCAATCCTTTTTGCCACTTTTCTGCACAGGTTGGCAATTTCACGCTCAAGATTCCTTACCCCGGCCTCACGAGTATACTGTGATATCAGAAGACTCAGCGCTGAATCTGTAATGGTGAGTATTTTGCTGCTCAACCCATGTTCTTCAAGCTGCTTTGGCAGCAGGTATTTTTTTGCAATGCCGAGTTTCTCTTCTGTTGTGTATCCGGAAAGATAAATGATCTCCATTCTGTCCTTCAGCGGCCCCGGGATGGTGTCCGTAAGATTGCCGGTTGTTATGAACATTACGCTGGTGAGGTCAAAAGGCACTGCAAGGTAATGATCTGCAAAGGCAAAGTTCTGTTCCGGGTCAAGAACTTCAAGGAGCGCAGATGAGGGGTCTCCCCTGAAATCCATGCCGATCTTGTCTATTTCATCTAGCATAAAAACCGGATTGTTGGTCCCGGCCTGTTTAATGCCCTGGATTATCCTGCCGGGAAGCGCACCGACATAGGTCCTCCTGTGGCCTCTTATCTCAGCCTCGTCCCTCACGCCTCCAAGGGACA
>JBBIUL010000207.1:0-4059 GCA_037440265.1 Nitrospira sp.
TCTGTCCGGTTGATGCGCCTTCAGGCGAGCTCAAGAAGATGCATGTCATTGATAAGAACAAGTGCATCGGGTGCGGTATCTGCACGGCAAAGTGCCCTGTGCAGTCGATTGACGGCACATTCAATGCACAGGAAGTATTTGCTGCAGCGGCTGAAAAGAAAAAGAAAAAAGCTGAAGCTGCATAACAATATAGATATAACCCAATAACGACAGGCATAAAGTAACGGGGCCCTCTTTGAGGGCCTTTTTTTTGTAAAAAAATAGGGAAAGGAGGTTTTGCAGTATCTATTTTTAATGCATTTTTTCATAAATTTTCTGGAAGGAGATTTGTATGCATATTTTTAAGGTATTTGCTGTAATGGTTTGTCTTTTTGCTGTTGCCGGGCTTGTATACGCCGGGATGGAAAAGGGTGAAGACCCGCTTTCAAAACTTATTGACGGGAATAAACGTTTTGTTTCGTCGGCGCCTGTCAAAAAAGATGTTGGCGACAAGAGAAGGCAGGAGCTTACAAAAGGACAGTATCCGTTTGCAACGGTTCTTTCATGCTCCGATTCGAGAGTCCCGCCTGAACTGGTGTTTGATCAGGGGCTTGGTGACATTTTTATCATACGCGTTGCGGGGAATGTAGTTGAGCCCACAACACTTGGGAGCATTGAGTACGGGGTGGAGCATCTTCATACTCCGCTGCTCGTAATACTGGGGCATGAAAGCTGTGGTGCTGTCAAGGCAACGCTTGAAACTACAGGTAAGCCCGAGGGAAATATCGGCGCAATATTAAAGAAGATTATGCCTGCGGTGAATACGGCAAAAAAATCAAAAAAGGACAAGGCTGAAACACTGCAGATTGCAATTCAGGAAAATATCAGAAACACCTATAAGGATATTCTCAAAAACAGCAAGATAGTCAGCGAACTGGTACATGAAGGAAAGCTGAAGGTTATTGGTGCGGAGTATTATCTCAGCACCGGCAAGGTTGAAGCTATAGACCTTGCTGCTGTTTCAAAAGGTCATTAGCAAAACCCGAAGAGAGGGGAATGCCCCTCTCTTCGGGATAACAAAGAAACTACATCTCTTTTACCTCTATGCATTTTTCAGGGCATGACTCAACACAGCTCATGCAGCCGATACACTTCCCTGAGTTGTAAGGATCCACTTTTCCTTCCGGGCAATACTGAAAGACATCAACCGGACAAATATTAGCACAATAACCACAGCAGGTGCATTTTTCTAAATCAATATGGACGATAAACATAGCTTTAGAAACCTGTTAGGTGTGAGGAGTTAGGGGTAAGGAGAAAAAGCAATTTTCTCCTGTTGTCTTTTTTGTCTTATATTTACCCCTCACTCCTTGCTCTTCACTCCTCACTTTTTAATCAGTCGGTGTGACGACCGCCATGACAACAAGCCGGCTGCCTTTGTCAGCCCTGAATCCGTGGGGAACCATCGGGTCGCAGAGAATGCAGGTCTTTTCATCTGCTTCCCTGTCTTCCTCTCCAACGGTAAAAGTGCCTTTTCCTTCAACACAGTACATCAAAAGGCGCAGGGGTGCCTTGTGGGGTTTGAGTTCCTGTCCCGGCTCAAGGCACATCAGGGCTATCCGCATCTCTGGTTTGTCAGAAAGCATCTCCCTGCCGATCTTGTCAGGATAAAAGGTTATCAGTTTTTTCAGATCAAGGGTTTCCATCTTTTCCTCCTTTTACGTGATATCCTATTTTTACATGCAGAAGCATAAAAAGTTATGAGGCAGATCATATGCTGCATATTATTTTTTTTCAGGTTCAATATGAACGACAACATCAACAACAGAAGGGATTTGCTGTTTTATCAGTGCTTCAATGCGGTCAATAATGCCGTGGGCCTTTTCTATGGTCATCTCAGGGTGAACATAAACAGTCATGTCAAGATATACGGCATGTTCTGAGCCCCTCGTCCTGATGTCTGCACAGCACGTTACTCCTTCAACGTTGTTCGTTATGGATTCGATGACAGAGGTGTCAATGATTACCGTGTCGACCAGCGTATCAGTGGCCTTCCTGAGGATTTCAATGCCCATTTTCGCAATGAAGAGCATGATGATTAATCCGACAATGCTGTCAGCTCTCGGATAGCCGAGTTTTACCATGATAAGACTGATTATGACGGCTGACGACGCAAGGATATCGCTTTTGGTATGCATTGCATCAGCAATGAGAAAGTCGCTTTTCAATTCGCGTCCTTTTTTTGTTTCATACCTGGCGACAAATATGTTTACAGCCATAGTCAGAATCATGATGATAAAACTCGCAGGAGTTACTATTGTCAAAACGTTTTCACTCAAGGAATAGCAGACCTTCTTGAGGATCTGGAAACAGGTCATGAATATCATAAAAGAAATTGCTATGGTAAAAAGCGTTTCGAATTTCTTGTGGCCATAGGGGTGTTCCTTGTCAGGCGGGTGTGAAGCTATCCAGATGCCGACCAGTCCTATTATGTTCGAGACACCATCGAAGAGAGAGTGGAACCCGTCGGAGGTTATGGAGAGAGAGTTTGTAATGTACCCATATACAACTTTAGCAAATGCAACTGCAATATTCAGCAGCAAGGTCAGGATGAGTACTTTTCTGACCTGTCTTGAGCTGTCTATGGCGTGAGAATGATCATGTCCCATTTTTTCTTGAAAGAACTGAATTTCCCTTCTTGAATAGATTCTCTCATATTATTGAAAAAATTGAGATAGAAATATAAATTGTGAATGGTATTCAGCCTCATCGAAAGTATTTCCCGTGAGAGAAAAAGATGCCGCAAGTAGGCCCGGGAATAGTTCCGGCAGGTATAGCAGCTGCATGCGGGATCAAGCGGATTCCTGTCAGTCTTGAACTCTTCGCGCTTGATACTGATTCTCCCTGCACTCGTAAACAATGTCCCGTTCCGAGCGTTGCGTGTCGGCATAACACAGTCAAACATATCAAATCCTGCTTCAACAGCCTTGAGCATATCACCGAGGTCGCCTATTCCCATGAGATATTTGGGTTTATCCGAAGGCAGGAGCGGCGCAGTAAAATAGATGATATCGTGCATCTCCTCTTTTGGTTCGCCGACACTTACTCCGCCTACAGCGTAGCCGTCAAACCCTATGTTAATAATATCCTCAGCGCTTTTTTTTCTGAGATCCTTATACATCCCGCCTTGAACTATTCCAAAGAGCGCCTGACCTTCGTTCCGGTTTTCCTTGCAGGCCCTTGCCCATGACGTGGTCAACTCAATGGATTTCCTGGCATAGTCATAAGACGAAGGGTAAGGGATACATTCATCAAAGACCATTGCAATATCAGAACCAAGGACATCCTGTATAGCCATAGCCTCAACCGGCCCAATAAAGTGAAGCGAACCGTCTATATGGGACCTGAATTCTACGCCATGTTCTTTTATATCTCTTATGGCGGCAAGACTGAAGACCTGGAACCCCCCGCTGTCAGTGAGTATCGGCCTGTTCCAGTTCATGAATTTGTGCAGACCATCGAGTTCTGCAATCACCTCTGTGCCGGGTCTCAGGTAGAGATGATAGGTATTGCCCAAGATGATTTCGGCACCTATATCGATGAGTTCATCGGGCGACATTGCCTTTACTGTTGCGATTGTCCCGACAGGCATGAATGCCGGAGTATTGATAACCCCTCTCCTGGTGCTTATGATGCCTCTTCGTGCATGACCGCTCTCTGACAAAATCCTGAAATCCATAAATCCCCTTGTAAAATCTGAGTCGTGTATGATTAAATATAACTAGTTATTATACTGAAAAATCAGGAAAGACTGAATAATACTTAAGAACGCAAATTTTTTAATTTTATCCGTTAACTTTTCTTGACAAATGTAAATTTCTTCAGTTATAGTACTCTCTCGTTCTTTGAAAACTGTAAAAGGTGCGTAGCGTTTCTGTTAATTTCTAAAATTATTTGAGTAAAACAGTATCAAATGAGAGTTTGATCCTGGCTCAGAACGAACGCTGGCGGCGTGCCTAACACATGCAAGTCGAACGGGGTTAGCAGCAGCACCAAGCTGACAAGCTCGCAAGCCAACAA
>JBBIUL010000208.1:0-4051 GCA_037440265.1 Nitrospira sp.
TCTCCAAAGAAAAGTTCCCTTTGTATCTTAAGGAGATGGAGTTCAGATACAATAACAGGCATCACAGTCTGT
Organism: Nitrospira sp.; assembly: GCA_037440265.1. Taxonomy (GTDB): domain Bacteria; phylum Nitrospirota; class Thermodesulfovibrionia; order Thermodesulfovibrionales; family UBA6898; genus JBBIUL01. The sequence goes on from JBBIUL010000208.1 coordinate 73, forward strand.
TTAATTTGATCGTTCATAAGGTCTGTAATTTAGTGCCAGATCTTTTATAATTACCTTTTCTTTTATAACATATATTGATAATGTCTTGCATGGCGGAAGGGCGTTCATGGGGAGAGAACTGATCAAGCAGAGAAAAAAACTTCAAAACAGCTGTGCAGGCAGGGTTCAACCGGCCTGCACAGTCTATTCTAACGAACGACGAAAGAGGTTTCCCGGGAATCTTTGGCTGATGCGGACTGGATGGTCGTTGTTACCCGGTAGGTGCCTTTCTTGGCATCAGCAGGGAGGAGGAGAGGTATCGTTGAGGTGAATGTCCCTCCGTTTCTGGTAACATTGACTTCGGGTTTCCCTACCAGTTCACCGTTAAGCCGTATCTCCCTGGTCTCGGTTATGTTGAGCGTTTCGCCAGCAGAAGTCCCCAGCAGGGCATAGGTTGTTTTCAAATCGACTTTTTCACCGGGTTTTACTGAGCCGGGCACTGCAGCGGTGTCCTCAATTCTTACCATCTGACCCATTGACGGCTGATAATCATAACGCTGCGCTGTATCCTGCTGGGATCTTTTAACATCATAAGTATAATGTCCTATCACGCCTCCAACCAGCGCGCCTAAGAGTCCGCCAAGGAGCGCCATCTCGGTTTTTGCGCCCTTCTCACCCAAAATTGCTCCTGCAGCGGCCCCGGTAGCAGCGCCTATCCCGGCTCCTGTCGCAGCACCCTTGCGTTCTTCAGGGATGGTAGCACATCCTCCGAGGCCTGTAATGAAAGAGATAATGACGAGAACGCTAATAAATCTCATTTTCATCGGTAACCTCCTGCGAATAGCATTCAATTGTCTTTGTATAAATTCTATCAGTTCTTTAGCCCATGTCAAGCTTGCGCAGGTGATATTGGGTGAGAGTTCTGATTGCACTCATTGATTGTCACTGAGTTGACTAGTGTCGATAATGTTTTCTTCCTGTGAGTCAATGATATCGCCGGCAAGCTGTTTTATTACCAAATCCGAGATTTTACGGCCGGTCTCTTCATCAAGGTCTGCAAATTCAACTGCCATTCCCGGGGAGATCTTGAAAACGTCGCCGAAAAGGCCTTTCACATATATAACATGGCCCCTGAGCTGAATACTTTCGCCTCCTTCAGCCGGAAGGCGTATCCCGATCTCTGACCCAATCGGGAAGGGGTTCTGCGTTCGTATATACATGCCGCCTGAAGAAACGGTTTCCGAGTAAAGATTATATGTTTTTCCCTGAAAAGTCACAGTTACTTTCTGATTGAAATAGGCCCTTATATGGTTTCTCCTGAAGCCCATGGGAGTGAAGATGCATTGTTGAAGCACGTCGTTCAGTTTGTTAAGCTGAACTGGTTTTGTCAAATATCCGCTGCAACCCAGGCTTTTGCACTTGCTGATCGATTTTTCGCTTGCATCAACTGACACCATCACAACAGGAATATTGCAGGAGTCCTTGTCGTTTTTTATGTGGGCCAACAGTGATAGGCCGTCCAGGACCGGCATGTTCAAATCGAGCAGAATCAAATCAGGTTCGGTTATCTTAAGCAGCTTGAGAAGTTCAGCGCCATTTTCAGCCGGGACTACCTGAAACCCCATCCGTTTGAGAATAATGGCCATGTACATGATAAAGGTCTCACTGTCGTCAGCGATCAGTATCTTTTTTTTCCTGAAAGTCATGAAAGCCCTCCTTTTTCAGAACGCAACGGTGAAAGTGCAATTCCTTTGACGACCGGTTCAAAAAGCCGTAATCATTTAGTAAATATACTATGAACCATATGCTTTATCAATATAAAAATAGCATTGTATTTCTTGATTTTAATCTCAGATAATCACTACAATGTAAAATTATGGAAATAAAACTTAGCACCGGGCAGAAGATCAAGGTTGCTGCTGAAGAGAGTATCTATCAGGCACTGAAGAACAATGGGATTTACCTTGTTGCTTCATGCGGGGGAAAGGGCTCTTGCGGGAAATGCAGGATAAAGATTCTTGAAGGGAACAGTTTTATTAAAACGACCGGCAAACTCAGAAAGAGCGATGTTGACCAGAAAATAGCACTTGCCTGCCAGACATTCCCAAAGGGTGAAATGCTCATAGAAATCCCTGAGGAGTCAAGACTTGTAATCGGCGATAAGATAGCCGTTTCGAAATCAAAGGAAATTCTGGAATTCCTTCATTCTGTTGAGCCTGCGATCACTCCTGCTGTCAGGAGGATAGTTCTCGACATTGAGCCTCCTACCATACAGGACAGCATAAGCGACCTGGAGCGTCTGAAAAAGGTGCTAGCTCAGCACAGCATTACTGATATGAGGTTTTCGCATGGTTTTGTCTCAAGCATGGCTCAGGCACTCCGGACTGCCGGCTGGAAAGTGAACCTTGCATATACTGAAAACCATGAGGCCATATTTCTCTCTCCTGCAGGGGACAGGACAAGATACGGCATAGCAGTGGATCTCGGCACGACTACCGTTGTTTTGTATCTTGTAGACTATTCTGACGGCAGGCTCGTTGATGTCGGCATCACCTATAATTCGCAGATGCGGTTTGGAGATGATGTCATAACAAGGATTGTTCATGCAACTGAAGGCGGGGGAATTGCTGACCTTCGCAATGCTGTTGTCAGCGATCTGAGCGATCTTCTGCTGCCGATCATGGAAAAACACGGCATCAAAAAGGAGGATATCGACTCGGCGGTCATAGCAGGCAATACCACCATGTCGCAGCTGTTCTGGGGTCTTGACCCCTCTTCAATAAGAGAGGAGCCTTATGTGCCAACCCTGAACACATTTCCTGCATGGAAGGCCGGTACTGCAAAGATAAAGATCAACCCTCAGGCGCCGGTCTATACACTGCCGTGCGTCGGCAGCTATGTCGGGGGGGACATTGTAGCCGGTGTGCTTGCATCGAGAATGCATATGAGTCCTGAGGTCACGCTTTTTATGGATATCGGAACCAACGGAGAAATAGTGATCGGAAATAATGAATGGCTGATTACTGCTGCATGCTCTGCCGGGCCCTGTTTTGAGGGGAGCGGCATCAGGAACGGCATGAGGGCAACGGAAGGGGCGATTGAATCAGTGAAGATCAACCCCTCTGACTTTGAACCTCAGCTTGGTGTTATCGGAAATGCCCATCCTGCCGGGATCTGCGGTTCCGGCATGATAGACGCGATATCCGAGCTTTTCTTCGCAGGCATTATAGACCAAAGGGGCAGGTTCGTCAGGGACGTAAAGACTGACAGGATCAGGCAGGGAGAAGAAGGGCCTGAATTCATCTTTTACAGCGGAACAATGAAGGATATTGTGCTGACTGAGGCTGACATTGAAAATGTCTTGCGCGCAAAGGCAGCTATTTATGCAGGGGTGACGCTTCTGCTCAGAGAGGTAGGCCTGACGCTTGATGTTGTTGAGCGAATCTATATAGCAGGCGGTTTCGGGAACTACCTTGATGTAGATAAGGCAGTAATGATCGGGATGCTTCCTGATATGCCGAAAGAAAATTTTTCGTTCATCGGCAATGCATCTGTTGCCGGCTCCTACCTCTGTCTCCTCTCCGAAAAAATGCGCAGGGAAGCTGAGGCAATTGCAGGACGCATGACATACATCGAACTCTCCGTATCAAGCAAATTCATGGATGAATATATGTCGGCACTCTTTCTCCCGCATACGAATATAGACCTTTTCCCCACCGTGAGAAACCTCTATAAAAAGGAATAAATAAGCGATTGCTTTTTTGTTGACACCGTCTGCGTTAAATATTATTCTTATGTTGGTATAGCGATTTGCTGAAGTTCATGCAAGTCTCCGGGTTTGTAATTTCTACATATGAAGGGAACTGAGATCACCTATGGAGAGCGTTAAGAGCAACTCAATCCTGCTGGCCGATGACAGTAATACGTTTCTTATGTATATTGGAATTCTGGTAAAGCGGCTCGGCTATAAAACATACCTCGCAAGAGACGGCGTTGAGGC
>JBBIUL010000209.1:0-4036 GCA_037440265.1 Nitrospira sp.
ATTCATGATCTGGTCCAGAAAGAAACTGCCGTATATCTGAGACTCGTACAGCTCCGGGAATTCGCTGGCATCTATCAGCCCTATGACGGTAACAGGTTTTATTTCCAGGCTGTCCAGTACCTCCAAAATCCCTGAAGGTGCTGCTATGCCGCTCGGTTCTATAATTAACTGTTTCGGCAAAAGGTCAGCGGTGATATGTCTTAGTGCGGTAAACAGGTCAGACCTCAGACTGCAGCATACGCACCCGTTGGGCATTTCAATATATTCATACCCGGAAGCTGACAGGACTTCACCGTCGATCCCGGCAGAGCCGAAGTCATTCACCAACACTACCGTTTTTCCGGAGCGGTCTTTCCTGAGATTCCTGATAAAGGTAGTTTTGCCTGAACCAAGCAGCCCGCAGACGAGAATAGTCTTCATACCGCTATCATTATAGTCGATTTGCTGAGTGCTCCTGCAACACAATATACGAAAGAGCCTGGTCTGAAAAATATCTATAGGGCTTGTGCGCTCATAATGCTATATGATTCTTAGTTAAAAGAATGAGGTAAAATTACACGCACAGGGGAAATTTACCCCAATAAAGCAAGGTTCAGCATGAAGAATAAAACATCAATTCATTGTTTTTATTGATTTTTGCTATTGGCACTTGAATTGCTTGATTAATTATTATGAGCGACGTCCTTTTGTGTTCTCACAATCCGATCCTGATAAAAAGCCTTTACGGCATCCTCATTGACGAGGGATGTCTGGTTGATATTGTTGACCATCCTGCACTCGCAGTCCAAAAGGCAATAAAGAACAGTTTCAAAACGATCATAATCGATTCAGAACCGTTCGGTCTCTCGGTTGAAGACGCAATCAGCATAATAAAGACTGTTTCACCGCATACCTCTATCATTTTTGTCGGCAGCCTGCCTGCCGGACAGGCAGGTTCGAACAGTATTTCAGATTCACTGAGCGTAACGATACCGAAAGACCTTGAGGAATTCAAACAGACACTGCATGACATCAAGGACGTTCAGCAGGTCAGATAAATTTTACGGAGGGGGGAGATATGAAACCAAGAGAAGTGTTGCTGAAGGCATTTGAAGGGGGCAGGCCTGACAGGGTGCCGGTGACCCTTTTTGGCGGCGGAATGTGGAGCATCCACAGGTTCGGCAGTACGTTTAAGGATCTTTCAACCAACGCTGACAAAATGACTGACATGCTTGTTGCAATGTCGGAAACACTGCGCTGCGACATAGTGTATGCCGGATCCGGCTACAATAACTTCCATGCATCTGCGCTTGGCGGCAGCATAAAATTCAGGGAGATCGGCGCACCTGACCTGGAATCCCACCTCGTCTCAACTGAGGATGATCTTGCAAAGCTCAATATCTCTGGCATTGATACTGATGAAGTCATCAACACGGTCAAGAAATCCCTGAAGGCAACAAAGGCAAAAATCGGCGATACCTACGTCATCACCATGACAGCCTGGGGACCTTACACCCTCGGTGCGCGGCTGGTCGGCGAAGAGCAGATGATGAAGGCAACCTACAAGAATCCTTCTTTTGTTGAAAGGGTAGTTGATTTCGCTGCAGACCTGCTTATCCGTCTCTTTGAACCATTGGTCAGGGATGGTGCTCTGGACATTATAAGCCTTGCCGATCCTACTGCCTCAGGTGACCTTATCTCGAAAAAACAGTTTGAACGGTTCGCAATGCCTTATCTCAGGAAATTCACTGACTGGGCGCGCTCCGGCAACGTGCATACGCTTGTCCATATATGCGGAAATACAACCGACAGGCTGGACCTTTTCCCTCTCACCGGCGCCAGCTGCATAAGCCTTGATCATAAGACTGACATTGCAAAAGCAAAAGAGACGCTCCACGGGAAAATGTGTTTTGCGGGAAATGTTGACCCTGTCAAGGTTATGCTGCAGGGCACGGCACAGGACGTCGAGGCTTCATGCAGGCAGATTATAGAGACAGCCGGCACAGACGGAGGGTTTGTGCTTATGCCGGGGTGCGACATACCGCCTACGGTACCCTATGAAAACATACAGAAGTTTATGCAGGTAGCCCATGACTGGAAAATGTGACAGAAGGAGGTGATAACGGTCTTACAACGGCTTAGGGGAGGTTCTTGATATGGGAATATTCGAAGAAATATTAAAGATGTTTTCTCAGAAACAAAATACCGAGGAGAAAACAGAAGAGGAGGAGGAAAGAATGGCTGATCAGAAAAAGATGACCCTGGAAGAAGTGAATGAGTACATGAAGAAACAGTGCGGTTTTGTCCCGAGGATGTTCAAGATAATCAATACGGTAACGCCTGAGCCCGGAAGGACTTTCGCAGACTTCTATGCCAGTATTTTCAGCGACGGTGCGCTCTCAAAAAAGGTCAAGGAACTGATGTTCATGTCCGGGGGAGTGGCATATTGTTCTCCTCGCTGCATAATTCATGTCATACCTGCTATCGATGCCGGAGCGACAACTGGCGAGATTTTCGAAGCAGCTTCAGTAGGGATGATTCTGGCAGGGTTCGTCCCCGGGGGGCCCGGCATACCCTATGCTTTTGAGTATGCCCTTAAATGCCTTGACATCGAAGCGAAATACAGAAAGGGAGAAAACTGGGAATATCTCCCTCAGCCCAAATTTGATCACGGTATCTATTAGAGAAAAACCTGCCGGGCATGCTGCCGCATGCCCGGCACTGACTTCATTCTAAGGAGAGGTAATGTTTATTTTTTCTGCTGCTCAAAAGATATTCAATATTGGAGGTATTACAGTCGGGGGACAGCCCGGTGAAAACACCCCCCTGCTTATCGCCTCGATGTTTCACAATAAAGACAGGATTCTCACCGACCGGAAAGGGAATTTTGATCGGCAGCGTGCGAAAGAACTCATAAAGACGCAGGAAGAACTTTCCTCTTCAACCGGGATTCCGTCCATGGTAGCGATGGTTGCGAATTCACCGGAGGAGGCAGAGATTTATATAGATTTTTATCTTGAAACAACAACCATGCCGTTCGGCATTGACATGTGGGTGGCTGAAAAAAGGGCCAAAGCTACCGAGTATGTCTCTAAATTGGGCGTGCAGGACAAGTTTCTGTACAACAGCATTACGCCATGGGACAAGGATATCAAAGGACAGGTCGACAAGCTGAAAGATCTCGGCATAAAACATGTGGTTGTCCAGGCCTTCGATGACAAGGACCAGACCCCGGCGGGGAGGCTGAAATCACTCGAAAGCATACTTTCCCAGGGTGCGGACAGTTTTGAGACAGTTATTGTTGATACATCGGTAATGAACCTTCCATCAACTTCTTTTTCCCTTGTCGCAAACAGACTGATAAAGGAGAAGCTCGGACTCCCTTGCGGAGGGGCTTACTCAAACGGCACGCACATGTGGAAGGAAGCAAAGGAACTATGGGGGGTCGAAGGGTTCAGAGCAATGGATGCGGTTGCCCAGGGGATGTCGACCGCACTCTGGAGCGATTTTAATTTTTATGGCCCCATTGTTACTGCTCCGCGCATCTTCCCGGCGGTTGCAACTGCACATACACTTTTGTCTACGCTCGTTTACCATGAGACGCAGTCTCTCCCGAGTGGTGATAATCTTCCGATAAAAAAACTCTTCCCTGATTTTATCGAAAAACTGGCTGAAGGGAAGGCAAGGAAATGACAGAGCGGTTATTCTGTGGCATAAGCAGTGTTATAGGCTATTGCTGTTGATTTTGAATGCTTCTGTGCAATGAAAGGAGAATAAAACGACGTGAATGAACTGACACCAAGGGAAAGAGTCCTCAGGCTGTTCACAGGCGGGGAAACAGACCGCCCTCCCTGCTTCAGCGGCATGGGCAACGTAACCACTGAAGGGCTGAAAAAATTCGGATACAAGTTTGCAGCGCTTCATTCTGACCCAAAAATGATGTCGGATGCTGCAGCATCAACATACAGGCTTTTTGGTTTTGAGTGCGGAGTGGTCCCTTTTGATCTCTGCGTGGAGGCTGAGGCCCTCGGATGCGAGATTAATGTCTATGCCCACC
>JBBIUL010000210.1:0-4020 GCA_037440265.1 Nitrospira sp.
AGACTTCCTTTGCCATGTCTCTCTGGGTAACCGATACGCCCTCTGCAATTAAAGAGAGTCTTCTTGGTGTGGCAAAAGCGTTTATGTTCCTGTAGTCGAGGCGGTATTCTTCGAATACCCTGGCTGCAATGTCCTTAAGATCCGAAATCGCGGGCAGAAGGAACCGTGCGGGTATCTCTTCTGTCCCAATCTCAAGCAGCAGGGGGCGGTCAGAGGCCTTTGTATCCGGCTGTTCTTTTTTAGTCTTTGCCATTGCTAAGGTCCTTTTTTTGATTTCCTTTCAGGAGGGGATGCCCCATTTCCTCCCTTTGCCGGAAATATGCCTCTGCACAGAGCCGTGCAAGGTTTCTTACCCGTGCGATGTACTTGGTCCGTTCAGTTACGGAGATGGCTCCCCGTGCATCAAGCAGGTTGAACAGGTGAGAACACTTCAGACAGAATTCATAGGCAGGGATTACCAGCCCGACTTTGTTCATCCTGAGCGACTCGGCCTCGCATTCTTCGAAATACTTTGTAAGGAATGCTGCATTGGAATGATCAAAGTTGTATTTGGACCCTTCAATCTCGCTCATGTGGTGGATGTCGCCATAGTTCAGGTCTTTATTCCATTTCAGGTGATAGACATTGTCAACTTCCTGAAGATACATGGCAATACGTTCGAGTCCATAGGTTATTTCAAGTGAAACAGGCCTGAGGTTGATCCCTCCGATCTGCTGAAAGTACGTGAACTGCGTTATCTCCATGCCGTCGAGCCAGACCTCCCATCCAAGTCCCCATGCCCCCAGCGTCGGCGATTCCCAGTCGTCTTCGACAAACCGTATGTCGTGCCTTGTCGGGTCTATCCCGAGTGTGGACAAACTTTCAAGATATATCTCCTGGCTGTCTGCGGGCGATGGTTTGATAATTACCTGATACTGGTAGTAATGCTGGAGCCTGTTCGGGTTTTCACCGTATCTGCCGTCGGTAGGTCTTCTTGATGGCTCAACATAGGCAGTCTTCCAGGGTTCAGGCCCAAGCACCCTGAAAAAGGTGGCCGGGTGGAACGTGCCTGCCCCAACCTCAATATCATACGGCTGGAGGAGCACACACCCTTTTTTTGCCCAGAAATTATGTAATGAAAGAATCAGATCCTGAAAGTACATGAAATCTCCTTACGGCTGAGACAAAATCATAAATAAAGATTCGGGACTTTGTCAATCTGGCAGCATGTCGTCATGCATTCAGTATCCAGGGCCTGCCTGAAGCTGAAAATCCCTCATTGTTAGCTGTGCTATAATAATACAGTTTTGCTTCTTTTTTTCAAAAACAAACATGGCTAACAAAAAACTGTTGCTGATGAAAGGCAATGAGGCGCTTGCAGAGGCTGCGATACAGGCAGGATGCAGGTTTTATGCAGGCTATCCGATTACCCCGCAGAACGAGATACCCGAGTACCTGTCAAGGAGGATGCCTGAGGTAAACGGGGTTTTCATACAGGCTGAGAGCGAGCTTGCCTCCATTAATATGGTTTACGGCGCGTCAGCTGCAGGGGTGCGGGCCATGACGTCCTCAAGCAGTCCCGGGATGAGCCTCAAACAGGAGGCCATCTCTTTTCTCGCTGCTGCTGAACTGCCGTCTGTCATCGTTAACATACAGAGAGGAGGTCCGGGTCTCGGAAATATTGCCGGCAGCCAGGCGGATTATTTCCAGGCAGTAAAGGGAGGGGGCCACGGAGATTATAAATGTATCGTATACTCACCCTTCAATGTCCAGGAGATGTGGGACCTTACCATGTGTGCCTTTGACAAGGCCGACGAATACAGGACTCCGGTGATAATCCTGGGTGACGGCGTCATTGGCCAGATGATGGAACCCTTCCATCCAACGAAATATGTAATGCCGAAACTTCCTGAGAAGGACTGGAAGCTCGATGGATGCAAAGGGAGGAGCCCAAGGGTTATCCGCTCACTCTTCATAGGACAGCAGGAACTCGAGGAAAGGAATAAACATTTACAGAAGAAATATGCCTTGATAAGAAGAAAAGAGGCTGTCAGCGAGGCCTATTTTATAAAGGACGCCCGGCTCGTGATTGTTGCATTCGGGATCGCAGCGAGGATTGCCCTTTCGGCAGTCAGGGATCTCAGGAGTGAGGGGATTAAGGCAGGACTTTTCAGGCCGATATCATTATTCCCTTTCCCTGAAAAGCAGATAGCTTCAATTGCGGGCAGGGGAAAACGGTTTTTCGTAGCTGAAATGAACGCCGGTCAAATGGTGGAGGATGTGCGTCTTGCCGTCAACGGAACTGCTGAAGTGCTGTTTTACGGTAGACCGGGCGGCGCTGTCTTTACTCCCGAAGAACTGTATCTCAGGATTAAGTCAGCATATAACAAAAAAAGACAATAGGGTGTCGATTATCTGAATTCCTTCCTGAAATGTTCAAGGGTTGCATCGTCATAGATGCAGAATTCTATGGCTTGAAGAGAGCTTTCAGGATTTGCTTTCAAAAAGCCGGCAGCCTCACTGACCAGTATCTTCGCGCACCTGTCTTTCGGAAACCCGAAGATCCCGGAACTGATCGCAGGCAATGAAATGCTTTCAAGACCTTTCTCTGATGCCAGAATGAGGCTGCTCATGACGGCATTTTTGAGCTTGTTGTCCTCATCCCCTTCACCCATCCTTGGTCCGACAGCATGGATTACGAATCTGGCAGGAAGACTGCCGGCTGTGGTTATGACTGCTGTGCCGACAGGGGTAAAGCCGATGCTGTCGCTCTCATCCTGGATGACCTGACCGCCTTTTCTTACAATAGCTCCTGCAACCCCTCCGCCGTGCTGCAGATGGGAATTAGCAGCATTTACAATCGCATCGACATTACGTTCAGTTATGTCACCCTGAACGAGACGGAGTTTTTTCCCTGCAATATCCAGCTCAGAAACAAGTTTCATCTTGCTCACCCCTTTTTGTAATAGTAGTATCTATAAAAATTATAGGTGAAAAAACGACAAAAATTAAGCCCTTTTCTTATGGTAAAATAGAACAGTCAGATACTGGAGGTTTTTATACCGTCACTACACGGAAAATTATCCGGGCTTAAAGGAAGTCAGGTTCATGCACTTGAGAGGATTTACCGAAGAAAAGTGCATGATGAGCTCATAACAGCAGACCTTGCCAGATACATTGCGGCCCTTTCCTCGGAACTGAACCGTCAGATCGGCCTTCTCATATCGCGAAAAGGCGTTGTTACACACGTAATCGTCGGTGATGCAAAAGGCATTTTCATCCCCTCCCTTGAAGACTTTCCATTAGGGAAAAAGGTGCTCAGAGGGCTCCGTTTCATTCATACCCATCTCAATGACGAACAGCTCAACCAGGACGATCTTACGGATCTTTCGCTCCTGAGGTTCGATATTATTGCGGCCCTTTCTGTCATGGACGGACTGCCGGACAAGATACAGATGGCTCATCTTGTCCCCGGCATGAAAGACAGACCGTATGAGATTATTCCCTATCAGCAGTTTCACGCTCTGAGATTTGACTTCCCTCCATTTATAGAATCACTCGAGGAGGAACTCTATCGTGAGCGGGAGCGCATCGGCGCTGCCTTGCGCAGGACCGGTCCGGCAGGGCAGGGCAGGGAGAACGCGGTGCTGGTCAGTGTTTCATTAAAACCAAGGCATGAGCAGGAGGACTCTGTTGAGGAACTCCGTGAGCTTGCACTGTCAAGTGATGTTTCCGTACTTGATACCGTGATCCAGAGACCAAAGGAAATAAACCCGAAATATCTGATGGGTGAAGGCAAGATCCGCGAACTGATCATAACGGCGATGAACCGGGGAGCAAGCCTGCTGATATTCGACCAGGACCTCACTCCTTCACAGAGCAGGGCGCTCAGCGAACTCACAGAGCTGAAGGTAATAGACAGGTCACAGCTCATCCTTGACATCTTTGCCCGCCGTGCGCACAGCAGGGACGGCAAGGTGCAGGTTGAACTTGCCCAGCTTAAGTACAGGCTCCCGAGGCTGGCAGGAAAAGGAACTGCCA
>JBBIUL010000211.1:0-3970 GCA_037440265.1 Nitrospira sp.
GGCGCGTGGTCGCGAAAATGGGATTTGACCATGTTTTTCAAGGCATGGGCCGGTGTTGTGGTGAGGCTTTTTGCCTTGGGTTTCATTTCATGATAGCATCAGATTCATGAACCACAATGTATTTTCATCCTGTCATCAACCACCTGCTGCGTCTGGGGAGAGAAGGCAAACTATGGCAGGCGTAAACCAACACGAAGTGGAGGTCTGGAAAGGCCTTTATCCCCGAATAGATGTGAGAAAGGCACTTAACAAAACAAAGGAGTTGGTCGCCCTGGAGTTTCGGCATGGCCAACGGGGAGAGATGGTAGACACAAAGACCGGTGAATGGGTGCCGTGGGACGGCACGAAATCATTCTGGGGACTGAAACGGCTTATAATGATGCTCTTCGACGAGGAGCGGGAGATGAATGCAGCCTTTCAGGACCTGCCCGATCCTGTGAAAGACGATATCCGAAGACTGGATATGAGAGAGTTCTTAAAGAAGTCAGCGCCTTTGTAACACCTGATGTGTTCACCCCTATGTGCCTCGCTATAGTAGCTGCCGAAAGACTAAGCTTGTTTCTGCCCCTCAAGGCAATTATTGCCCGTGGATTGCTCACCTTTAGAATTGTTGATTCCTGTAATTTCTGGTAATCATTTTAATGGGAAGAGAAGCCTGCAGGCTCTATTCAATTCTCAGCAAAAGAAAAGGGCTTGCTTCCGCAAACCCTTGAATGTGTTGGCGTCCCCAGCGGGATTCGAACCCGCGTTACCGCCTTGAAAGGGCGATGTCCTAGGCCGGGCTAGACGATGGGGACACATGGTGAGCCGCGATGGATTCGAACCATCGACCCACGCCTTAAAAGGGCGTTGCTCTACCAGCTGAGCTAGCGGCCCAAAAACAATGAAAATATAAAATACACTTTCTTCTGATTGCTTGTCAATTATTCCTGAGCGGCTGCCGGAAAACCCCTATGCAAACTATCAGGACCCCGTCAGATCTTTTGTATAGGGGAGGAGGCCGCCTTTTCTGATCAGCTCTTTTTCACGGTCATTCAGATTGATTCTAACCGCAAACTGATATCCCGTGGTACGGTTTTCAACGGCAAGGGTTTTCTCTCTGCTGATCGATGCATGAAGGTTCCTGATGACAAGGCAGTCGCCGCTGTCGACCCTGTCATGGTCTTCAGGGTTTTCGAACTGAAGAGGCAGTATGCCGAAGTTGATGAGGTTTGAGCGGTGTATCCGTGCAAATGATTTTGCAATCACTGCCTGTATGCCGAGGAACATCGGGGCTATTGCGGCATGCTCTCTTGAAGAACCCTGTCCGTAGTTTTCTCCGCCGATAATGATGCCGCCGCCTTTTTCTTTTTTCTCTTTTGCCCTTTCGCTGAATGCCGGATCAATGCCGCTGAAGACGAACCCGGAAATGGCAGGGATGTTCGAGCGGAAGGGAAGCACCTTTGAGCCTGCCGGCATGATGTCATCTGTCGTGATATTATCTCCGAGTTTTATAAGAATCTCTGCCTCGATTGTGTCCTGCAAAGGCGCCTTGACTGAAATCTCTTTTATGTTGGGACCCTTGATTACTTCTGTTTTGGAACGGTCATCCTTCGGGGGAATGATGAAATTGCGGTTTATTACATATTTTTTCGGCTCCCTGAACGGCTTCATCTCCAGACCTGCCTCACGGGGGTCGATCATCTCTCCTCTGACGGCAAAAACCGCGCACGAAACAGGACTGGCGAGGAACACGGATGCGTCTTTGGTGCCGCTCCGCCCCTTGAAATTCCTGTTATACGAGCGGACCGAAACCTGTCCTGAGGCAGGGGCACCGCCCATGCCGATGCATGGCCCGCAGGACGCCTCGAGCATCCGCGCGCCTGCTGCTATCATTACAGATGACAGTCCTTCTGCCGATATCATTTCATAGATCTGCTTTGAGCCCGGGTTGATAAGCAGGTTTACCCCTTCTGCCACGGTATTGTTCTTCAACACTGAAGCAACTGATTTCATCGCCTGATATGAAGAGTTTGTACAGCTCCCGATGCAGACCTGGTCAACTTTTGTGCCCGAAAGGCTTTTTACGGTGACAACGTTGTCTGGGCTGTGAGGCTGTGCGATCATGGGCTCGATGGAGTCCAGATCAAGGTCGATGACATCAGCATACTTGGCACCTCTGTCTGCTGCAAGTTCTGTCCAGTCATCCGCCCTGTCTACTGCAGCAAGATACTGTTTTGTCTTTTTGTCACTCGGGAATATGGATGTTGTTGCCCCGAGTTCAGCTCCCATGTTGGTTATGGTGGCCCTTTCGGTAATGTTCAGGTCTTTGACCCCGGGGCCTCCGTATTCCATTATTTTCCCTACACCGCCTTTGACCGTAAGCCTCCTCAGTATTTCGAGGATGACGTCCATTGCGGTCACCCATGGTCTCCGGAGTTTTCCTTTAAGGTTAATCTTTACTACCTCGGGCATATTCAGTTCAAAGGGGGATCCGGCCATGACGGTCGCTGCATCAAGCCCTCCTACTCCAATGGCGATCATGCCGATGCCGCCGCCGGTCGGTGTGTGGCTGTCGGTCCCGAGGGCGATCTTCCCTGGAGCAGCAAACTGTTCAAGGTGCACCTGGTGGCAGATGCCGTTGCCGGGCCGTGAGAAATATGCGCCGTATTTTGCGGCAGCCGTCTGGAGGAACCGGTGGTCATCCGGGTTCATGTAGTCCGACTGGAGCATGTTGTGGTCAACGTATGAAACGGCGAGCGGGACTTTTACCTTGTCGAGCCCCATCGCCTCGAACTGGAGCCATGCCATGGTGCCGGTTGCATCCTGTGTGTAGACCTGGTCTACCTTCAGACCGACCGGTGAGCCTGCCCTTGTTTCTCCATATGCGAGATGTGAATGAAATATCTTTTCAACGATGTTTTTGGCCATATATCCCTCATTCCAGAAATTAACTGCACGGCTGATGCAGCAGGCAATCTTTATGATTTTGGTAATTTTATTATGGTAATATATACGGAAAAATCAAATAAAAACAAATTTACCGGAGACTGTCCATGCATTTTTTTCATTACAAGGGAAGTGAACTCTATGCCGAAGATGTGCCTGTAGCGCTTCTTGCTGAAAAGTACGGAACACCGCTCTATGTTTACAGCTACAGCACCCTGAAGAGACATTTCATGGCATATAATGATGCGTTCAGAAATTTCCCGCACATCATCTGCTATGCGCTCAAGGCAAACACAAACGGAGCAATCCTGAGGCTCTTTGCAAAGCATGGAGGCGGTGCTGACATTGTATCAGGCGGTGAGCTGTTCAGGGCATTGAAGGCAGGGATTTCTCCCCGCAATATTGTCTATGCAGGGGTCGGCAAGACCGAGGAGGAAATCCGTTATGCGCTGAAATCAGGGATCCTCATGTTCAATGTTGAATCAGAAGATGAGTTGAGGGAGATCGACCGGATTGCCGGGAAGATGAGGACAAAGGCGCCGGTTGCCTTAAGGATAAACCCTGACATCGACCCCCAGACGCACCCTTATATTTCCACAGGAATGAAGGAGCACAAGTTCGGCATACCGATAGAGAAGGCAGTGGAGAATTACCGGCTTGCCTCAGCGCTGAAAAATATTCAGGTGATCGGTGTGCAGAAGCATATCGGCTCCCAGATTACCAGGATTTCCCCTTTTGTTGATTCGATGAAAAGGATACTCCTTTTACTGGATACACTGCAGAGCCATAACTTTTCTATCAGATATCTCGATATCGGCGGGGGGCTCGGAATCCCGTATCTTGACGAGAAGCCTCCTGCGCCGTCTGACCTTGCGCGGAAGTTTCTGCCGCTGCTGCGGGCAAGGAAGATTACCTTGATCATGGAGCCGGGACGCTCTATCGTAGGGAATGCCGGGATCATGGTGACCAAAACACTCTATCTGAAAAAGGGCGAGGGAAAGGATTTTGTCATTGTTGATGCCGGGATGAATGACCTCATGAG
>JBBIUL010000212.1:0-3953 GCA_037440265.1 Nitrospira sp.
AACGGGGTTGTGGTGAAGAAGAGCGTTGAACGCGGAGAATGGGTTTCTCCCGGTACAGCAGTGTTAACCCTGGCCAGGGATGAGACAGTTGACGTGATTGTAGAAGTCCCCGAGGCGGTGATGAAAGTAGTGAAACCAGGCACAGGAGTGAAGGTGAAAGCAGGTTCAAGGGAAATTACAGGCAAGGTCTTTTCTATAACACCGAAGGGTGACATTGCCACGAGAACCTTTCCTGTAAGGATAAGAATCCCCAATGCATATTCGCTTATCGAGGGAATGGAAGCGCTTGTTCTCCTGCCTTCCGGAAAACAGGAGAAAACCTTTATTGTTCCGAGGGACGCGGTCATAACAATGTTTGGCAAGACTGTTGTATTTACCGTTGAAGATTCGAAGGCCAGGATGGTGGCTGTCAGGGTTGCAGGCTATAAAGGGTTGACCGCCGGTATTGCCGCAGAAGGAATAGCAGACGGAAGCAAGGTAATCACAAAAGGGCACGAACGGCTCATGGACGGACAGGCGGTTGTAGTTGTCAATGACAAATGAACATTCACCGGATAGTTATTTATCGCAAACTGATCATATCTGCTGCGGATTAAGCTGCCCCCTCCGCGGTTTATCTGATAATCAGACATGGATATCGTAAAATTTTCGATTGAAAAACCGGTCACGGTAATCGTCGGGATTGTTTTTGTTGTCCTCTTCGGCATGATCTGCCTGTACAGCATGCCATACCAGCTGAGCCCGTCAGTCACGGAGCCGGAGATTACGGTTACTACTGTCTGGTCCGGCGCCACCCCGTATGAAATAGAGCGTGAAATCATCGAGGAACAGGAGAAAGTTCTCAAGGGCATCCCTGGTCTTATCGAGATGGAAAGTTCGTCTTTTAACAGCCGCGGCACAATAACCCTCAGGTTTAGAATAGGGACTGATGTCGATACTGCTCTCCTGAGGGTTTCAAACAAACTGAATGAAGTCCGTGCCTACCCTGTGAATGTTGATAAGCCCGTGATAAATGCGACGGGAGCAGCGACCTCTCCGGTCATCTGGATGGTTCTTAAAACGCTGGATGGCAACAATCGTCGGGTTGATACCTATAAGACCTATTTTGAGAACGATATACGGCAGTATCTCGAAAGGGTTGATGGGGTGGCGGAACTGTTTGTGGGCGGCGGTACCCTGAAGGAGATGCACATAGTCGTGAAGCCGCATCTGCTTGCCGCGTATGGTATGACAGTCAATGATGTAATCAATACCCTCCAGTCAGAAAATATAAATATCTCGGCAGGCAACATGGGGGTCGGCAGGAGGGACTACCGGATAAGAACCATAGCAGAGTTCAAATCACCTGATGACATCGGCAACGTAGTTATGAAGTCTACCGGCCAGAAGAGGGTTTTGCTCTCTGACGTGGCCTCAGTAGCATATGGATACGAAAAATTGAATGTTGCCATGCTCCACAACGGGCAGCATGGCATTGCAATCGGCGTAAAACCTGAGCCCGGCTCAAATATTCTTGATCTCACCGACAGGGTTGAAGATGTGGTTACCCGGCTCAATGAAGGCCCCCTGAAGAAAGAACAGATTTTTCTGCACTGGGTCTATGACCAGAGGCCATACATAAGAGGTGCTATAGGTCTTGTCAAAACGAACATCCTGATAGGCGGAATGCTGGCGGTTATTGTGCTGCTTGTGTTTCTCAGAAGCATCCGTTCGACGGTCATTGCCGCATCCGCCATACCGATAAGCGTAATCGGAACATTCATATTCATGCAGGCATTCGGCAGGAACCTCAATGTTGTCAGCCTCGCCGGTATTGCCTTTGCGGTAGGAATGCTCGTTGACAATGCCATTGTAGTCCTTGAAAACATCGACCGCCACCGGAAGATGGGAAAGAGCCCTTTCAGGACAGCATATGACGGGACGACAGAGGTCTGGGGAGCAGTTCTCGCTTCGACGCTTACAACGGTTGCAGTGTTTCTGCCTGTTGCCTTTGTTCAGGAAGAGGCCGGCCAGCTGTTCAGGGATATAGCCATTGCAGTCACCTGTGCAGTAGCTTTGAGCCTGCTTGTCTCGGTATCAGTAATCCCGATGTTTTCAAACAAGCTCTTCAGCCTTTCTCAGGAAAAGACGCAGAATACGGGCGCATTTATAGCGAGAACAGGCAGCCGCATTTCTCAGTTCATTCTTCACCTCGTCGGTATTGCCATCACCAGCACCAGGACGCGGGTGATTACGGTACTGGTGCTTACTGTCTTGTCCGCTGTCTCAGCATGGGTCCTGCTGCCGAAGATGGAATATCTTCCCCAGGGCAACAGGAACCTTGTGATAAACCTTCTTATTCCTCCTCCCGGTCTTTCCTATGAAGAACGAAGGGAGATCGGCAGGCAGCTTTTCAGTTCTGTAGAACCGCATTTCGGCAAGCCTCATGAAGGACTGCCCGGCATTAAAAACATGTTTTTTGTCGGTTCTGAAACGATGATGCTTTCCGGCGCTATCAGCATGGAAGAGCAGCAGGCCGGCAGGCTTGTGCCAGTCTTCATGAGGGTTATTAACGGTGTGCCCGGGATGCGCGGGGTCAGCATGCAGGCCGGTATTTTCCAGACAAGCCTTGGAAGAGGAAGGACTATCGAGGTTGATGTTGTCGGTGAAGATCTGGAACGGATTGTTCAGACAGCAGGCACGATGTTCGGCATGATTAAGAAAGAGATCCCTGAAGCCCAGATCAGACCGGTGCCTTCGCTGGAACTGCTTTATCCTGAAGTCAGGCTCATCCCTGAGAGGGACCGGGTAAAGGCAGCCGGAATGAATGCACGCGAACTCGGTATTGCGCTGGATGTGCTTATGGACGGCAGAAAAATAGGCGATTTCAAGGGGGAAGGAGAGAAAAAAATCGACCTTGTGCTCAAGGCATCGGAAGAAGAGATAACCACACCTGAGGAACTGTATGCATCGAACCTCGTTGCTAACGGCAGCAAGGTTCTGCCTGTATCGTCTCTCTCAGGGCTTGTCAATACCACCGGCATAACGGAAATAAGGCATCTGGAGAGAAAACGAACGGTAACCCTGCAGGTAACTCCTCCCCAGACGATGCCTCTCCAGGAGGCAATGGAAATAATCGATTCGAGGGTCATCAAGGCGCTGACCGAAGGCGTCATGGGAGGTGATACGAATATTGATATGAGCGGCGCAGCCGACAAACTTACTGAAACAAGGAGAGTGCTTCAATGGGATTTTCTGCTTGCCGCACTGATTGCATATCTGCTGATGGCAGCCCTTTTCGGAAACTTTATCTATCCGCTGATCATTATGTTCACTGTCCCGCTTGCAGGTGCAGGAGGGTTTATCGGGTTAAAGCTTGTTAATATTTTTTCTTCAAGACCGCAGCCCTTTGACATCCTGACCATGCTCGGTTTTGTGATACTGATCGGGGTTGTTGTCAATAATGCGATTTTGATTGTGCACCAGGCGCTTAATAATGTGAGGCTTCACGGCATGGATTATAAAGAGGCCGTACTTGAGTCAACACGGACCAGGATAAGGCCGATTTACATGAGCGCAACAACGAGCATATTCGGCATGCTTCCCCTGGTTGTGGCCCCGGGGCCTGGTTCTGAACTCTATCGGGGACTCGGCAGTGTTATCCTCGGAGGAATTGCGGTATCAACCGTGTTTACGGTGTTTGTGATCCCTTCTCTTCTCATGTTTTTTATAAAGATGGAGAAGGTGCAGGAAGAAAGCAGCTGATTTTTTACCTCTGTATGACCGGCTCTTCCTGGTTCAGGAGAATGTCCTCTGCAATCAGGTCAAGGAGATATTTCTCCAGTGTCTCAGCGGCTTTTTGAGAAAGGTCCCTGAATTCTATTGCCATGCCGGGCGGCGGCTCGAAGAAATCGCTGAAGAGCCGCTTCATGTAAATAACCGTCCCTTTCACGCGGAGATACTTCCGGTCTTTC
>JBBIUL010000213.1:0-3938 GCA_037440265.1 Nitrospira sp.
TCTTGAAAACAGTGCGGTCATTATTGTATAGTCTATGCACTGCCGAAGTGGTGGAACCTGGTAGACACGCACGTTTGAGGGGCGTGTGGGGAAACCCTTGCGGGTTCGAGTCCCGCCTTCGGCACCATTTATTCGAAGGGCATGCTGCCGAAAAGGGAGACTCTGTTTGGAAAAGAGACGGAGCAAAAGGATCGTGAAGCGGCTTGCAGTTGATTTTGGTGCCGGTGATTTAAAGCATACCGGCATAACCAATGATATTTCCCAGACAGGGTTGTTTATCAAGACAACCAAGTTTTTTGCCCCCGGCAGCATAATCAAAATAAATCTCCTCATCCCCAACAACGGATCGAAAACATTTACCGGAAAGGTCGTCAGGACCTATAAGCACCCGCCGTATTCGTCCCTTGCAAAAAACGGAGTCGGCGTCGAGCTTGAAGAACCGGGGAAGTCGTACCTCGCCTATATCATCAACGCTGAGGAGTGATCATCCCGGAGGCCAGTGCATCAGCCGTCCTCCAAGCAGATGGAGGTGTATGTGATACACGCTCTGTCCGGCCTCAGGGTTGGTATTCATGACAAGCCGGAACCCTTTTTCAGCAACCCCTTTGTCGCAGGCAATTTTTTTGGCAACCTGGAAGAGGTGTCCGACCAGGGCGTTGTCCTGTTCAGTCAGGTCAAGTGCTGTGGACAGGTGCTTCTTGGGGATGATGAGCAGATGGGCCGGCGCCTGGGGGCTGATATCTTCAAACGCGAGAGAGAGTTCATCTTCATAGACAATTTTTGAAGGAATTTTCCGTTCGATTATTTTGCAGAACAGACAATCAGACATTTCTTGCCTCCTTTTTCCCAAACCTGTTTTCGAGTTCCTTTAGGATGTCAGTGTAGCTCAGCCCCTCAACCGCGGTTAACACAAGACAGTGAAACCAGAGGTCAGCGAGTTCCCTGATAATCTGGTTGCGGTCCTGTCCTTTTGAAGCTATCACAACCTCAGTTGCTTCTTCGCCGATTTTCTTGAGTATCTCATCGGTGCCTTTTGCAATGAGGGATGAAACATAGGAATCGGCAGAAGGGCTGTTCTTCCGGTCGAGGATCACCCTGTGTATCTCATCGAGGATCATTTGCCGTAGACGTCCTCAGGTGAAAATGCCATGTCGGAAATCTCATTCCCTTTGATATCTGTAAAGAAACATGATCGGTGGCCGGTATGACAGGCCCCGGGTCCTTTCTGGAGTACCTTGATGAGGATGGTGTCTTTGTCGCAGTCATAGAGGACTGATTTGACTTCCTGCACATGTCCGGATGTCTCTCCTTTTTTCCACATCTTGTTCCTTGAACGTGACCAGAAATGCGTATAGCCTGTTGATACTGTTTTCTCAAGAGATATCTGGTTCATATAGGCCATCATCAGCACTTCGCTGCTGGCAGCATCCTGTATAATGGCCGGTATCAGGCCATTTTTGTCGTATTTTAGTTCTGGTATTTTCATCAGTAAGGTTTACTCCTCATCCGGGCAGCCCTGAAGACCCGTTATTTGCCGCGCACACCATTATATAATATGTTAAAGCTTGTAGCCAATTTTTCTCAGGAATTCTCTGCGCTGTGCCTTGTCATGTTGGGTCTCAACCCCTTTCGGGGGATAACCATCGATAACGCCTACAATTCCCCTCCCCTGTTCAGTTTCTGCAATGATAACCTCAAGAGGGTTTGCCGTTGCACAGAATATCCTGCAGACCTCGGGGCAGGTTTTGATCTGATTAAGGACATTCACCGGAAACGCATTTTTCAACAGGAGGCAGAAGACATGACCGGCGGAAATATTTTTTAAATTCACAACGCATGCATCAATGAGGGTGTTGCTGTTGCCCTCGGTCCTTATAAGGCATGGACCTGATGCCTCGGAGAAAGCGATGCCGAACTCTGCCTGAGGAACGGTTGTTGCCAGTATTTCATAAAGGTCTTCGGCTGTCTTGATAAAATGCGTCTGACCAAGAATTATATTGCAGTCAGCGGGAATCTCAACCCTGATGCTTTTTATTTCCATGATACCCTCCTTTCGTTTGTGCGGCAATCTGCGAAGTCCTCGCAACATTTCAATTCATAAGGAAATTGACTGATTAGCTCTATAAATACTATACAGGTTGATATGCTATAATGAAAATATTTTTTTAGGAGTTCTATGACGAAAATGTACCGTTTTCCGGTCATGTTCATTCTGATTCTCTTGCTGATTTTCCCTGCTTTGTCAGAGGGGCAGTCAATCGCCGGTCCTGATGTGAAGCTGGTCAACAATGACATCTTTGTCTCCTTTTCCATGAACCTTGAAGAAAAAAAGGTGAAAGAGCTGCAGCAGGGCATGGACAAGGAGTTGAGATTCTATATTGACCTGTTCAGGGTCTGGAGGGTATGGCCTGATGAGTTTATCCTCGGGAAGTCTTATGCAGTAAGCCTGAAATCGGACCAGATCAAGAAGGAATATGTTGCGAAAACGGATGACGGCAGCGTGGTTGTCAGAAAACGCTTCAAGTCGCTTGAATCGATGCTTGAAGGGACCCTGTCTGCCAGTGATTTCAGGCTGACCAATGCACGGGAACTTGATCCGGGGAATTATTTCGTGAGGATCACGGTTGAATCAAAGATAAGAAAGCTCCCGCCGGTTATCGGTTATTTCCTTGTTTTTATGTCAGAGAACGAATTCAAGGTCAGAAAGGACTCTGCATTTTTTCTGATTGAGGCCGGCAGATGAAAAACCTCCGTTTTACCCTCTTCCTGATAACCATGGCCGTCCTGGTTCTTGTTCTGTTTGCCGTCGAAGCACACTATCTCCGACTCGAAAACATGCCTTTTTCAGTGAAGCTTCTGCTGTTTGTTCTGTTCAACCTCAATCTTGTTGCCCTGCTTACCCTGATGTTTTTTGTCGGGAAGAGTCTCTTCAGGCTTTATATGGAGAGGAAAAACAGGGTCCTTGGGTACAAATTCAAGACGAAATTTGTTGTTATCCTTGTTATTCTTACCCTGATCCCTTCTGTTTTTCTCTTTATCGTATCGAGCGGAATCGTGACCAACTATCTTGACCGGCTGTTCGATCCCAGAATAAAACACCCGCTCGATCAGTCAATCGAGATGGCCAAGGCTGTCTATGATCTGCAGCGTGAGCAGGCCCTTGCATTTGCGAGCGCTGTTGCCTCCGGCAGTAAAATGCCTGGCAACTATTCGGTTGAGCATCTTGAGCGGATTCCCGAACATGCCTCAGAGACCATCAAGGCAGGATTTGAGGGAAAGGCGGACAGCGAAGTAATTACCGATGAGAAAGGGGATATCATCAGGGCTGTTGTCCCTGTTTACCGGGACGGCAGGCAGAAGGGAATCCTGGTTGTCGAATCCTCTCTTGACAGGAGTATCAGCAGGTATGCCGGGGAGATAAAGGAGGTCTATGATAATTACCTCATGCTCGAGTCATGGAAAGCTCCGATAAAGACAAATTATCTGCTTATCCTGAGTTTTGTTACCCTGCTCATTGTCTTTACTGCCCTTTGGGTTGCGCTCAGGATATCAAGGGAGATTACCGAGCCGATCCAGCGTCTGGCACAGTCAACAGGAGATATTGCAAAGGGAGATTTTAATATCAATCCGATTGACATCAGGCGGGATGATGAGATCGGCCTGCTGGTCAACTCGTTCAATAATATGGTGAAAGATCTCCGGGAAAACAAAGAGTCTTTGCACCGTGCATGGACCGAGTCTGACCGCAGGAGGCTTATTATTGAGAATATCCTTGAGAACATCAATTCAGGGGTGATTTATCTGAACATCTCAGGCAGTATCCTGACTATCAACACGGCAGCCTGCAACATTCTCAATGTATCGTCTTCTGAACTGATAAACAAACATTATAGCGTCCTTATGTCTCTTTTGAAGTCGGAAGAATTAAAAGAAGTGGT
>JBBIUL010000214.1:0-3937 GCA_037440265.1 Nitrospira sp.
CTTGAACACAGTGCGATTACCTGCAGCGGGGATACCATCGAGGTATCGGACATGCCGGACTATTTATTCCAGGAGAGACATGCTGAGCCCAACGGCAACCACGCTGACCGCGAGAATATCCGGTCTGCCCTCACCATGTTCAGGGGCAACAGGACACTTGCAGCAAAACATCTGGGTATAAGCAGGGTAACCTTATGGAAGAAGCTGAAGAACCTGGGAATTAATTAAAGCATTACCTTTCTGCCTTCAATGCCTTCCAATGCCATGCCGAGCTCTTCAAACGTTGAATGGTTCATGGAAAAGACGGTAGTCCTTTTCCCGATATCCTCAATCCGGTGGGCATCCGAAGAAGTTATCCATGGAATCTTGCGATAGGCTTTAAACCTATGAAGTGCGTCTGCGATTTCTGTTCTCCGTGATATCTCGAGCGCGTCCAAGTCAATGTCAGGAGGGATAAAACCGAGCTGGCCTATGATGCCGAATCCATCCCTGTCTATATGGCTGGCAATGGCTATGCCATTATGAAGGTGCACCAGTTCAACAATCCTGTTTACAGAAAGGTTTGTTGAGCCGATGAGCAGCCTTTTGTTGAAGTCAAGCACCTCATCAAGCTCATTTACCACAACCTGCATGCCGAATGTCTCTTCATCATTTTCTCCGGGCTGGAGGTTTACATATACGATTTCCTGCATTTTCATGGCATCTTCAACTGTGCCGAAAAGGCCCAGCAGATGCACCTCTTCTGATGAGCTGATCTCCATGCCGGGGATGACCCGGATGCCTTTTGCCTTTGCAAGGACTGCAGTTACCTCAACGTTTTCTATGGAATTGTGGTCACAGACCGCAATGATGTTTAAGCCGAGTGAAGCGGCTTTCTCTACAATACCGCGGGGGGTCATCGAGAGTTCGGCGCAGGGAGAAAGGCATGAATGAATGTGAAGGTCTGCTATGAATTCTACTGGCATCTGAGGCCGAGCGTATAAAGCCTTCCGACGAGTTCGAATGCAGGAAGGGCGCTCACCAGTACCGGGATATTTTCAGCCGCAGCTTTTTTAATGGTGTCCTCATCCGGCATTCTGTTGTTTACAAGGATGATGCCTGAGAGCCCTTTTAATGAAGCCACGGCAATAATGTTGAGGTGGACCTGAAGGGTGATCCAGACAGACCCTTCCCTTGCATTGCCTATAACATCAGAAAGGAGGTCGCTTGCATAACCGCCTGTCACCTCACGGTTCAGGTCGAGAGACGGTGTTTTTATTTCAAGAGAAAGATTTTTTGCGAGCTCATGCAGTTTCATGACCAGCTCCTTCAGGAAGATTGTGTCAGGTTAATGATAAATTCAAGGGTTGTTCCTTCTCCGACTACGGAGTTTATGGTGAGGCTGTCCGTGTTTTTCTTGATATTCGGCAGACCCATGCCTGAACCAAACCCCATTTCCCGTATGTAGTCGGGTGCAGTTGAATATCCCTCCTTCATGGCGCGCTCTATATCTTCAATCCCCGGTCCCATGTCTTTTATAACAATGCGTATCGCCTCTGGGGTGATATAATAATTCATCATGCCGGCAACAGCATAAATAATGACGTTCATCTCGGCTTCGAATGCTGCAATGGATGCCCGCCTGATAAAGGCAGGTTTTATGCTCATGCCTTCAAGCACCCCTTTGAGATTGCTTGATGCCACGCCGGCATTGGTAAAATCCTTGCCGGTGAGAAAGAAGACCCCTTCTGTTGCCCCGTTCATCTAAAAATCGGCATCGGACTGGCTCCGAAGTCCTTTTTCATAGAGCTTGCCGCAGGTATCAAACATCGATACGTCCGTCACAAGGAGCGGGATGCTTTTTCTGTCAGCCAGTGAGATGGTATCGATGTCCGGCCGTTTGTTTTCGACAAATACTATTGCCTTTATGTCTGCAACTTCAGCAGTCCGGATCACCTGGGTGTTTGTCAGGTGTGTTATGAGCAGGGAGTTTGTGATGGAAAAGGCCAGCACATCGCTCATGAGGTCTGCACAGTAGGCCCTGTCGATGTCCAGATCAGGGTTCTCATATTTTGAAATCATTACAGCATTGAGGATAGCCCTTATTTCACTCAATTTCATACGTTATCAGGATGTTCCCTTTCTCATCATTTACCCTTTTGCCAGCTCTATTTTCACCGCTTCAGTCCCGCCGGTGCCGTTCTCAGGCGGATACGTCAGTGCATTTACCCGCCCGTGAGGGAAGTGGACTGATGTGAATACGGTGCCGGGCTGAACATCCTCTGAAATCCGTGCCTTCAGATATATGGTCCCGCGTCTTGAGGTGACCTTGACATGACTGTTATCGGCTATCCCCAGTCTTTCAGCATCATCTTCGCTGATCTCAAGGAGCGCCTCTGAAACAACCAGGTTCAGTGCTTTCGACCGTGTTGACATGGTTCCGGAATGCTGGAGTACATCCCTTGTTACCAGAGAAAGGGGATATTCGCTGTCCGGTTCCTCTCCATGCATGTAGGAGACAGGATGAAAGACCCTTTTGGCGGTTACAAGCTCTTCTCTGACGGTGCTTTTGATCTCTTCAGCAACGCTGTCAATATTCCTCGCTGCAATATCCTTCCCCATGGAAAGCGACAGATTTCTCAATATCTGCCAGTCGGGCAGGGACTGGCCCGGTGCATCGACTATCCTCTGCAGTTTCTGATCAATGCCTTCTGCATTGGTGAAGGTGCCGTTTTTTTCCGCCCAGCTCGAGGCCGGCAGAACCACATGGGCAAGCTTTGCTGTCTCTGTCATTGCTATGTCCTGGACAATAAGAAGCTCGAGCGATTTAAGCGTCCGGAGGATTTTTGAGTTATAGGGGAATGACGATACCGGGTCTTCGCCCATGATATAGAGTGCATTGATTGAGTTGGTCTCATACAGCATTTCGAAGATGTTTTTTCCGCCCGAAGGGCTTGCCTCGGGACGGACTCCCATCCTGTAGACTCCCAGGGTGTTTGCGTATTCAGCAGGTATCTGAAGGGCCTCGGTCTCTTCACCGAGGAGGATGATGAGGTTTGAAGCAGCAAGGACGGTGTCGAACCCTTTTGTGTTTTCAGAAACGCTGACGGTGAAGGTCACCATCCGGTTTTTTCCCTTGGCCAAGGCTTCGGCGATTGCCTCGAGTTCGTCTGCCGGGATGCCGGTGGTCCCGGAGACCTTTTCAGGCGTATAATCGGCGAGGCTTTTCTCGAAGTCGGCAAATCCGGCTGTCTTTGATACGATCTCCCTGTTGAATATCCCTTTGTCGATTATGATCTTCATGATGCCGTTCAAA
The DNA here is from genome assembly GCA_037440265.1 of Nitrospira sp. Lineage (GTDB taxonomy): Bacteria > Nitrospirota > Thermodesulfovibrionia > Thermodesulfovibrionales > UBA6898 > JBBIUL01. Next base: position 3,296 of record JBBIUL010000214.1, read on the forward strand.
AAGGCAACGGATGTGCCCTGCTTCATCCTTGCATATGCTGAACTGTGCCTGGAGATCTTGGTATCCCTGCAGTCAACCGCTATAAGAGTGCTCCCGTTCCTCTTTGCCTCGAGGATATTGAGGCCGAAAACCGGATGGGAAATGCTGATGTCGGACTCAAGCACCAGTATGACGTCCTTGTTCAGGGGTGCATTCATGTCAATGGTGTGGGTCTTCAGGCCAAAGGCCATATCAAGCGCCTTCTGGACTTTTGCATATCCGAATGCTGCGGAAGAATCCAGGTTGCCTGAACCGACAACGTTCAGCATGAATTTCCTGAGCATGAAATTGTCTTCATTGGTGCAGCGGTGGGACCCGATAGCACCGATTGCACTTTTGCCGTTAGAATTGCCCATGATATATTTCAGGCTGTCGCTGATGTAGGTCAGCGCTTCATCCCAGGTAACAGGGACGAACGATCCTTCTTTTCTCAGCAGGGGTGTTTTCAGACGGTTGTCGTTGTAGATATAATCAAAGCCGAACCTCCCTCTCCCGCAGAGGTTCCCTTTGCTCCGGCCGATGTCTTCCCTCCCCCTTGAACGAAGGATCTTGCCCTCCCTGATGCCGATGGTCAGGGTGCAGCCGCATCCGCAGAAAGGGCAT
>JBBIUL010000215.1:0-3923 GCA_037440265.1 Nitrospira sp.
TCGATTGCACGGGGGTCTCCAAGCTCACCGAGATGCTCGGCTGCCTTGAGCCTGACGCTTCCAAACCCGTCTTCATCAAACAGCACATTCAGAATCGCATCTACATCTTTGCCGATGTAATAGTCTGTCAATTTGATGAACGCCTGTTTCCTGGCCTCCAGTTCAGCCTTTTCCTGTGCCTCCCGTATCTCATCGATGATGTCGCCTTTCATGACGTTCTTCCCGCCAACCGGCACACTCGATGATTCTCCTGAATCAGGGTGGAGCATGTACCGGTACCCCATTTCCTGTCCGTAGCTGTCGTTCATATGCTTCCAGCTGTTCGTAAAGAAGCTGCACTCATCGTTGAAGCAGACATAAAGAAACGGGGTGCACCATCCCAGCCCGTCGGCAAAATTGAATGAAGGGGTACTCCATTTATTGAGATGCTGTCCGCAATGCGGACAGGCTACTTTCTTGTCTTCCATAACTTTTTCCATCTGTTGGGTTCCTCCTTGAGAAAAGCCGCTGAAGAAACTGCGAGTGTTTCATCTTCTGTTTTCATTCAAACCACTTTCCTTCTTGTCTGGTTAACAAACAAAATCGTTTATTTATTATAGCAGATTCATGTTTCTGCATGAAATGAACTAAAGTCTTTTCAGGGTGTTTTCTTCAAAAAGCACCTGTCGTATCCATGCAAACCCGAATTTGAGCAGTTCAGTTTCATGAGAGCGGATATTTTTCAGGGTATTTTTGTCAATGTTAAAGTGTTTAAGGAAGTCACCTTTGAAGACAAGGTTCCTGAATTCATCGATGTTATAACTGCCGAGGAAGAAAATGTCCCTTGCAGTCCCCTGAAGCAGATTTCTCTTTTCGAAGTCCGGATGATGGGTGACTTTTTTCCATTCGTTGTTCATTTCTTCGTAAAAGGATATATTCTGTGTATCGCGCCACTTTTTGATGGAATGGGGCTTCCCTTTTCCAAACCCGGCACAGAAATCCCGTCTGACTATCCCGAATAACGGTTCACTGCCTTCAGAAACAGGCTCGAGCGGGAAACTCCTGCATGACCAGGGCCTGTCATCATATATCATGCACCCCTCAGCGCTTACAAAAGGACATTGCTTTGTCTCATCAGGGAGCATTTTCAGCACTATGACCGGATGTCCTGCCTCTTCAGGAAAAAGGGGAATGGTGTAGGTCCTCAGGAATTCTGCGGATGTGACCCCAAGCCGTCTTTTCATCCTGAGAATGTCATAGGGCGTAAGGAACAGATTGATGTCTCTGCAGCATTTGTTGAAGCATTCCAGTTCATTGCTGCAGGAGAAGGCAAAGCTGTCTTTTATTCCCAGTCTTTCGGGTATTGTTTTGGATACCGCTTCAGTCATGTTTCAGGTCAATCTTGCAAATATTTTTCACTATGAACGTTGTTATAAGGCATTCAAGCCGGGAAAAACAGGAGAAATATTCAAATAGTATAACATCAATCATGGTCTTAATTATACAGAGTGCCGTCTGCCATTCAGCCGGGGCATGCAAAAGAACAGATTCATGATAAGGTTGATATGGTATATAATAAAAATTATGCAGTCTCGGAGAGTCATCTTATGAGGTGCCCGGCGTGCGGGGCTGAATTGCACGGGAAAGAGCTGTGCAGCCGATGCGGCGCAAAGATCGAAGAAAAGATCGAAATAGAATACAAGGACTTCAAGATCTCTGAACTGCTGGAGATACGGCACAAAAAATACAAGCCTGACGGGAATAAATCAACCAGGGAGCCTTTTCCTGAAAGAAGTTCTTCATCCGGTCGTGCAGAAAAAAGCTCTGTTTCTGAAAAAAACAGGACCAAGCAGGCTTCGGCGTATCGAAAGGACAGATCAAGACGCTCTGTCCTTCATGAGCGGGACCGTTCAAAGAAAGTTGTTGCAGCCTTTCTGCTGCTGGCAGCGTTTGTTGTCGTGGCATTAGCGGTCTGGCGTTTTATATTTTAGGGGTATCCCATGCAGTGCCGGTTGAAAGGAACAAGGAAACAAACAATACAGACTGAAATGCTGATACGTAAAGGGCAACGATCGTAATCCCTGTTTTTTCAGTCAGGGCCCTGCAGTTCATCCATAAATTCTTCTTTCGAGAAAATCCCTTTCTTGATGAGCAGCCTGATAAGGGTCTCCTGGGCCTTCGGACTCCGCATGCTCAGCCTTTCGGCAAATGAGACAGAGGATTTATCGCTGCCAACGGTCCCCAAGCTGTCATCTGTTTTAAGAAAAGGAATTTTTGCAGGAGGAAGTTGGGAAGCAGAAGAGAGCTGCTTTCTCTTTGAGAAAGCAGCTTCGTAATATCGTGCTATTGCCCTTTTTATATCATTTTCCAGGGCCATGACCGGCCTGATTTTCAGACCGACGGCAAATGAGATATTGTCGAGGGTTGCCAGATCAGTCGGGTTTGTTGTGGCTAATGTCAGGGTATTGCCGGAGATGTCAACAGGCATGACAAGATAGTTTTTTGCCAGCTCAGCAGGTACTTTGCTGAGTACGGCATGGGGGATCTCCCGGTCATAGAGGGAAATCCATTTTATCCCCAACTGCTCCTGAAGAACAAATGCCAGCTCGCGCTCTTCAATGAACCCGAGTCTGACCAGCTCAGACCCGAGCTTCCCTCCCCACCGCTGCTGCTGGCCGAGCGCTACGGCAAGCTGATGCGAGTCGATAAGTCCGGCCTCAACAAGCGTTTCGCCGAGCGGTTTTTTGATCGCTGGTTTATTGCTTCTGCTTTTCATATGTACGATCCTTTTTGGAGGAAGAATACTTCAAACAGCATCCTTATGCAGATTAAGCCCGAAGGTCTGCCTAAAGATAAAAAATGAACTTGCTCAGCCGCTTCCTGTCGTGCTCAGACATCTGGAAAAACTCAATCCCGACATCAAAGCCTATTGCATCCGCAGCGGTTTGTTTGATGACCGAAGCAATCCTGCCATGGAATTTGATAGGCGTACTCTCGGCAGAAAGGAAGATGGCCATGGGGAGCTTCTGTTCAGCCTGAAACTGATAATTGGTTTCTATAAGCATGCCGCCGAGGCTTATCTTTTTTACTTTATAGGTTTTTGGGTAGGTGAGGACGCCTTTGCCGTTGACATCAATTTTGAATCTCAGTGCGCTCAACCGCTGCTCATCAGTGAGTCTGTGTTCATAGGGGATGCCAGATACCCTTATGAAATCCTTGAGTTTGACTAATTTGTCTGGTGTAATGTCCTGGAAAGAGACCCCTGCCTTATAGAGCGGCACGGTTTCTCCTCTGGCATTATGCAGGTTTCCGCTCAGGTTTTCCCATATCACCGTACACTTCAGTGGCAGGTCAGGCCCATGGCCTTTCAGACGTATCAGATAATTGCCGCCGATCCGCATTCTCTTCACTGACTGTATACATGCTCCGCCCATGCTGATGTTGAAGAGTTCGATATCAGTAGAAAAGATGGTCTTGGCATGAACATCCATGCCTTCGACGCTGAACCTCGGGTATCTCCTATGCCCTTCGTACATGAAAAGTCCTCATGGTTTATTAACTAAATTGTAAAGTTTGATGTCACTAAAATCAATAGAAATTTCAGCTGAGCTATTGAGAATTGCCTGTAAATGTGGTAAAAAAGATAAAACCATGAAATAAATAACTATGGAAGCAAGGTCTGGGTGAGGTAATACAAAGGGGAGGTGGGAAATGCTGATAAGTGTTGTGTATAAGGACAGGAGGCACGACCTGGTGAAGGGTTTTATTCTTGATCAGCTTCTTGAGGCAGGCGAATTAAAAAAATTTTATCGTCATTCAGAGAAAAAATGGGTTGTAGTCGGAACTGATCCTGTCCGGGGAATGGGCGGCAAAAACAGCGGATTCAGAAGAAGACAGTCTGATGCAGCGCTCACAAATTACATAGAACTGTAGTGTGTCGGAAT
>JBBIUL010000216.1:0-3883 GCA_037440265.1 Nitrospira sp.
ACCCTTCCACCGTGCACCGGGCGATGAAGATAAGCTATGTGTCAAAGTATCTTGAACGCATCGGAGACCATGCCACGAACATCGCAGAAATGGTTGTCTACCTGGTTGCCGGCAAGATCATCAGGCATATGACCCTGCCTGATGCAGAGGAAAGGGACTGATAGTTATTTTCACTTTTTTGCCTTAGTCGTGCGTACCTGCGTATATCCTGTAATCAAGGTCAGAAAAGAGCGCGTTTTTCTCTTCAAGGTGCATGAGGTGTGAGTTGTTGATCTCTCCGGCAGTTATTTGATCGGAGAGGAGAAAGAAGTTCTGGATATGCTCCCTGAATTTTTTTTCTGCAAATGCAGAGGCGTTTCCTGTTTTCATCATAAAGGCCCAGTCGCTCGCCTGAGCAAGCAGCAACTCCCTTGCAGCCTGGGTGAGTGCCCTCCGTGTGATGCCTCCAGCGTTCATGTTTCTGCCGGCGGTCTCTGACATTACCCTTGCAGCCCTGTGCAAATGCCGGTATATCCATGCATTTGAGCTGTCCAGCCAGTTTGCACTGTATCCCTGATTCCCCCAGCTTGATGCCGACGGCATAACGGTTTCCAGGTGGCTGTTTTCCGACAAATATTCCGACGGAGTTGTGAATCTGAATGCATTTTGCAGTAGGGCACTCTTCCGGAAGAAAAAATCAAGCCATTGCGGGCCTTCAAACCACCAGTGGCCGAAGAGCTCTGCATCATAGGCAGCGGTTATAACCGGTATGGTCCTGAGCCTGTCATGAAGCATAAGGATTTGTTCTTCCCTGCTCCTGATGAAATGCGATGCGTGTATTTTTGTCTTTTGAAGCGCTCTTGAGGGATTGTACGGCCTTTTGTCCTCGGTTTTCCCGGTAATCCTGTAATATTTTATGCCGGTGAACGTCCTGGTGTCGCCCGGAAGATACGGTTTGACATAGTCGTGGTCAAGATCGAATCCGATGTCCCGGTAAAAATCCCGATAATCAAAATCGCCGGGATACCCTTCGACAGAGCTCCATACCTCTTTTGAAGACTCTGCGTCTCTGGAGAATGCGACAGCACCTGCAGGGGTTCTAACAGGCGCATAGATGCTGTACCTGCTCTTCGGGATGCTGTTCAGCACCCCGTGACTTTCAAGGAAGAAAAAAGAAAACCCGGCGTCTTTTACAAACGCATCTATGCCAGGGGCAAAACCGCATTCGGGGAGCCATATGCCGGACGTTTTTTTGCCAAAAAACTTTCCTGAGTGTTCGGATGCCAGGGCCAGCTGTGCCCTGACTGCCCGGGGTTCATTCATGAGCGCAGGGAGATATGCATGGGTGGCAGCACTTGTAATAATCTCGATTTTCCCTGATCCCTGCAGCGATGAGAATGCTGCGGTCAAATCTTTGCGATAGACGATATCGAAGAGATACTTAATTTTTAGGAATTTTTCATGATACATTTTTGCAAGGGGTCTGAAGGCTGAATCCTTCCTGGTCCTGAAGATTTCTTTTTCGGTCAGTTCGATGAGCTGTCCGATATGGTTCTTGTAGCGTTCCATAAGCAGGGGATCATTGAACATTTCTACAAGCGTGGGAGACAATGAAAGCGTGATCCTGAAATCCGTTTTGTCATTGAGCAGGCAGTTGAAGACATCGAGGAGCGGGATATATGTTTCAGTGATTGCTTCGTAAAGCCACCGCTCTTCGAGATGGGATTCATGTTCAGGATACCGTATGTACGGCAGGTGAGCGTGGAGTGCAATAATCAGATACCCTTTAGTGTTTGAAGATGATGTTGCCACGATATGAGAATAATACAGGATACAAATAAGGATGGGCAAGGGTTTTCAGGATTAGCTCCTGCTCAGATGGTTTGTCTATCAAAAATGAAATCGTTCTGGTTTCATTTGTGTTTTTTGCGATTATCATTCTAAACTTAATGAAAGGTGAAGCTTGCATGTATATTTTCCTGAACGACAAGATTGTGCCCGAGTCCGAGGGAGTTGTCTCGGTCTATGACCATGGATTTCTCTATGGCGATGGCGTTTATGAAACGATGCGTGCCTATGAAGGTGTTGTTTTCAAATTCGAAAGGCATCTTGAGCGGCTTGCGCGTTCTGCGGCATTAATAAGTCTTGCACTCCCTGATTTGCAGTTTATCGCCAATGCAGTCACCAGCACACTTGCGGCCAACAACCTTGCAGATGCCTACATAAGGATCACTGTTTCAAGAGGCAAGGGCCCTGTAGGGCTTGACCCCCAACTCTGCAAAGCCCCGACTTTTGTTGTTATCGCCGAGAAATTCAAGCACTATCCGGAAACGCTCTATAGCGAAGGCGCAAAGTTAATTATTGCTGACACAAGACGGAACTTTTCCGGCGCCCTGAATCCGAAGGTCAAATCTCTCAATTTTCTCAACAATATCCTTGCAAAGATAGAGGCAAAAGATAAAGATGCGTTTGAGGCTGTTATGCTGAACCACGAGGGATTTATTGCAGAGGGCACGGTAAGCAACATTTTTTTTGTGCGGCATGGCACATTATGCACCCCTTCTGCCGATGTCGGCATTCTGGACGGAATTACGAGAGAGACGGTAATCAGCCTCGCACTCAAAAACGGTGTCCCGGTAGAGGAAGGGAAATATTATCCTGCTGAGCTTTTTGAGGCATCAGAAGTATTTTTTACCAACACAACAGCTGAGGTGATGCCCGTTTCCCGGATTAACGATGTTGAATATCGGATTGGGAAGATAACGAAATTTCTTCACAAGTTATACCGGGAGGAAGTTTCAGGAGACGGTAAGGTGAAGGCAGCAGAATAAGTTGCCTGAGGATTATTCCGAAATGTGAGTGAAGAGCCAGACTGTACCAATAGCGAAACAGACCGGGATGATCCATGCCGCAATGAGCGGAGGCAGAATTCCGGCGTATCCAAGTGAGAGCATAAACGTGTAGCTGAACCAGTAGACCATGCTGATAACAAGTCCGAGACCGGCACTGAAAAGCCCGCTTCCCAGTTTCTGCGTTGCAGAAAGGGCTACGCCGAGAAGAATCATGAAGGTGTTGATAAGGGGAAAGGAAATCTTTGAATTGAGATCCACCAGTAGTTTTGTATTGCTGAACCCCGCAGTTTTCAGCCTATGTATGTACCGGTAGAGTTGGGTAATTCCCATCTCGTCGGGCTTCCTGATTTCTTCAGCGAACAGGTCAGGAGAATCGAGCCCGTCATATTTCATCGAAGGCATTTTTGTGATACTGCCTGCCCCCAGATCATATCTGATAACACTTTCGAGTATCCATGTGTCTCCGTTCCAGGATGCCTTTTCTGCTATCAGCCGTTCTTTAAGGAAGTTATTTTCTATCGAAAAAATATCAATTCCCTTTGCCAGGTTTTCCTCTGCAATAAAGAGGTCTATCCTGACAGGAGAACCGTCCCTGGCTTTGAGCCAGATGCTGCCATTGTGCAGGGCAATGCTTTTTCGTTTTCCTTCATGCGAAGTTTTCATCTGTACGGCCTTTGAAGAGAAATCTGGGGCGATTATTTCACCTGTTACAAAAGAAAGCAGGCTCATGAGAATCCCTGAAACAATAAAAGGGACAAAGATGGTTGTTCTTAATCTCCCGCCAGCTGACTGTATTGCAACCATTTCTTTTCTGCGGAAAGCCTGACTGAAGGTGAACAGGCTGCATACCAGCATTGACATCGGAAGGAGGTAGACGAAGAATCTGGGCGCAGAATACAGCGCATAAAGGATTAATGCTGTTGCAGAAGGGAACTCATCGATTTTGTTCACTACTTCCAGCATGCTGAAGACAAGCGAGAGCCCGACAGAAACAATAAAAAGCAGGGTGAAAAAGTCTTTGAGATATAACCGCTGAACAGTAAGCATGGTCA
>JBBIUL010000217.1:0-3812 GCA_037440265.1 Nitrospira sp.
TTGACCGTGAATTTTCCTTCGGGTGTCTCCCATCCCCTCTTCCCTTCCTTCTTCGGCATGCCGAGTCCTGCGTGTACTGCCATCATCGGGATGCCGCTGTCAAAAAAATAGAGCATCCTTCCCGGTATGTCTATGATGATGCCGTTTTTTATTGTTTCGGGGATAATTTCAGTTGCCCTTACGCGGAGTTTCAGGCCTGCTCTGAGTGCATGAGACGGATCGAGGCCGTTATCCCTTGCCACTTCCTTCCAGTCAACACCAAGCTTTGAGCCTATGCTTATCAGAGAATCACCAGGAAGGACCTCATAAGAAAGGACTTGCTGAAAAAGCATGTCCGCAGCAGACCGGGAAGGGAAAAGTACGAATAAAATCAAAATGAAGGAGGGGCAAAGAAAAACAGTGATATGCCGGATGAATGACAATCTCATGTCAGTCGTCAGAGCGTTGTCTTCTGCTCTGATTTTATCCCTGCTCTCTCTGTCCGTTATTCCGTCCTCCTTATTCGTACCATTGTACCAGATCATGCAACCAAGTGGAACAGCAAAACGATGAACAGCTTTTCTTTTTACGGCCTGCTGCGCCAGAAACCGTGCATGCTGTAGGGGATATGATGGTCGAGAAGCACGCTCGCAACAGGGCCGTCAAATATTTGTTCTGCATCGAAGACGGAGAGTGAACTCTTGCCGGTATGGCCGTTATATACCTCGGTGAGAATCCAGCCAGGTTCGGATCCTGATGGATCGTACCGCACATCGGGCCTTGGGACAAACACCGGTTCCCCGCAGTAACTTCCTTCAGGAAAGAAATAATTCACTATATTGGATGCCGCTGTATCAAACCTGCTTATGCCTGACCAGAAAAAATCGTTTCCTCTTGTCTTTGCAAAATACCCGTAACGGTAAGAATGGCAACGGTGAAGGGGATTCACAAAGGGCCATTCAAAGCTGCCCGTATGAAGGATTTCCTGCCTGATGGTCTTGCTCATGGTATCAATGATATATCTTCTGAGGGCACCGGGATACTGGTAATGCCCCTTCCTGCCCTGCATGACCGCACGTACAGGCGGGTCGGTCCCTATGAAATGGTCGGGGTTCTCATAGCCGACAAAGTCAGCAAAGATCAGTCCGCTGCTTTCATATGCATTCAGCGAATGCCACATGAAACAGGGATCAGTCGGGAGATAAAGCGGCTGCATATCACTGTTTCTTCCGACGACCATAACGAGATTTCCCTCTTCGGGCTTCCATTCGAGGGCATCGTACATGCTTTTGATGCCGAAGAGAAAGTTTGCGAGGCTGAAGCTGACCGGATGGAGGTTGAAGACCAGATGGTTTTTAGTTGCGAAGAAGTCATGGATGTGGATGTATCTTGGCAGTTCAATTGCCCTGTGACTGACCAGCTTCCCGTTTTTTTCGAATATTGTAATGTGCAGAGTGACTTTGCGTCCATAATGAGTGCCGAAATGTATCCAGTCGCCTGTCTGCATATCGATCTTCGAATGGGCGTTGTAAAGCGACATCCCTTCAGTAAGACCAAGGGATGAAACTCCGGCTGTCTCAAGCGTCTCCGGGTCGAGTTCATACGGATATGCTGATTCATCGAACGCATAGAGTCGGTTGTTTCTATACACAACTGAGATTTGCGCCTGGGATTTAATCCTGCCGCCTGCCCACAGATTCGCAAAAACCCCGCCGGGCGCCTGCGTTGAAAATGTTGGATAGATGAACTTCCCAGCCGCTGATTCCTCAATATATTTTTCAGTCCGCACAAACCTGTTCATGAACCTTACGCCGCTGTCCTCAAAATGGTATGCATGTACCATGCCGTCTCCGTCCATCAGTGCCCTTTTTATCATGCCGTTTCTATCGAAGAGGCCGACGCCGTTGCGGTACAGGGTGCCTCTGAGTTCTTCTGGAATCTTGCCTTCAACTCTCGGACGGTAGTTGTATTCTTTTTTGAGTGACCGGGCCAGCCCCGAAAACAGAATATTCTCTGTGTTGCTATTGAGAAGGTCTTTCCCCTGGAAATGAAGGCTCCGTGCAGTACATGCAGGCAGTGCCGTAGCGATACCGGCTGCCCCAATGACCTGCAGGAATTCACGACGTGTCATGATTTTATGGTATGACAAATAAGAGAGGGTTACAAGCGGAACCGGGGTGTGTTCAATAACTCATGCAATGCTGAACCATCTGCCCGTTTGCTTCAGCAATCCCTCCTTGACCAGTTGCCTCAGATTTTCTTTTACAGAAGAGGGATCATAATGTAACATCTTTGCCAGTGAGTGTCCGGTCATGCGCTGATGGTTGATGATGGTTTGTATTATCCTTCCCCGGATCTGCCTGTTGGAACCTTCAAAAGGACTCTGCTTCTGGTAATGTGCGCTCCTGCGGTTGGGGTTCTGAAGCGTCTTTCCGAGCATGACACCGTAGTCCATCAGGGCGTAGTACCAGTCGCGCGGATGAGCAACGTCTATAGTTTTTTCTATGAGGGGCATGAGATCGGAATCCGGTATGCCATTTGTGCCATGGAAGAAAAAATGTATGAATACCCGTCTGATATTGGTCTCGATGAGGACTGCCGGCCGGTTAAAGGCAAAAACCAGGATTGCCGCAGCTGTGTAGTTGCCGATTCCCGGAAGTTTCAGAAGTTCGTCCTGAGTCTCCGGGAGGTTGCCGTTATATGTCCCGATAACCATCTCTCCTGTTTTCTTCAGGGCAACTGCCCTCCTGTTATAGCCAAGCCCCTGCCAGACATCGAGGACCTCCGACAGCGGTGCCTTTGCAAGGGAATGGAAACCCGGGAATCTTTTGATAAAGAGTCTGTATTTGTTCATGACCCGCTCGACCTGTGTCTGCTGTAGCATGATCTCGGAAACCAGTATCCGGTATGGATCACGCGTGTTCCTCCAGGGAAGGTCCCTGGGATTCTTGCGGTAGTAGTCGTATATAATCTGCCTGAAGATGCGGACTGCTTCAAAGGTGAGCTCCTTATTTTTTACTGTTGCATAGAAGGGACGGATTGGTTGATTTTCATTTTCTGTCGCAGTGCGAAGGGCTTTTTTCATGGACTCCTGTCAGGAATATAAGATCAGAATATAAGGGGACTTTTTTGATCTGTCTCTCTGGAAGTGTTTAGTGAGTCATAAATTTTTCGAACAGTGTTTAATTTGGCAAGGTCCAGTCCGGTTCTGCTCGAAACTTCCTGATTGCCTATATAGAGAGCGAAAACCTTGTATATCTTCTTGGGGAATTCCTGCTCCTCATAGACCTCTACAACAGTCCCGGGCGTAATTTTTGTCATGGATACTTCAAACCGGTCTGGAGCTATTTTCCAGTATGGCTTTTTAGCCTCTGTCTTTAATCGTTCCTTTTCGGGCTGGTCTTCAGGTTCCTGGTAGTCCGCATAAATTTTCCTGATGTAATCTTCAGAAGACTGGTAATCGTTTGCCGGCATGATCAGTTTAAGGGGCTCACTCACTTCTGTGTAACGCTCTTCCCTTCCTCTGAAGGTCGGCAGGACGTTGAGCCATTTGTCCAGTTTCCCATGTTCTTTCAGCTCAAGTTTACGGATATATGCCCCGTCTTTGAACCGCAATTTCAGGTAGTACCTGTCCCCGGTAATATCGTGTTCATAGCCGGTATCCAGGGGCTTTTCATCGATGATCCCCAGCGCAGCTACGCGGAAGGGGATGTAGCACCGGTCGGTCTCTTTCAATACATTGATCAGAAGGTTGTAGCTGGTGTCGTGAATGAGGATGAATTCACCGGTATGTTTTTTCAGGCTATTGTTGAGGGCTACGAGTTGTTCGAAGT
>JBBIUL010000218.1:0-3764 GCA_037440265.1 Nitrospira sp.
AAGAGGCCGTTGATGGCAGCATCGTCCTCATAACGCTTGAGCATGTCCTGTGCAGTCCGGACATAGGTTGCAACAAGGGTCTTGAAAAAACCTTCGGAAAAAACGATCCCCTCCGAAGCAAGTGTTCTGAAAACTGACTTGCATATATCGACACACATCTTGTGGAGCCCTTTAGTTGCATCGTCAGGAGAGAGCATCTGGTGCTTGTGCTCATAGTTCTCGGCGATATCAACCTGACAGACCCTCCTTATCGATGTATTGCGGTATACTTCTGCCAGCACCCCGACCTCGAGTCCCCAGTCACCCGGTATCCTGTTTACCCTGGCAAGGTCAATGTCCATCGAAAACTCACCGGCAAGTGGATACCTGAAGCTGTCAAAAAAGACCAGTAGGGGATGATAGGTCAGTATTTTCTGCAAAGCCCGTATAAGCGGGGTGACCAGCAGTCTGGTGACCCTCCCGTGCATTTTGTCGGTTACCCTGCTGTAGAACCCTTTGCAGAAATCATAGTCAAGGTTCGGATTCACCACCGGATAGCACAACCGCGCCAGGAGGTCCCGGCTGTAGGTGAGGATATCACAGTCATGCAAGGCAATAGCATGGTATTTCTGCTGTGAAAGCACGTAGCCATACGCCATCCATGCAGACTTTCCCTTGCCGTGTTCGCCGGTGGGGAGGTCGGCAGATTCAATCGCCTTGTATAATTCACTCACCCGCTCACCGGTGTTCCAGATGATTCTCGTCTTCTGCGGCAGTTCAGAAAAAAAATCCTTTGCGTGTTTAAACTCTTCTGCGGTTGCGGGACCGAGAGTAACAACGATCTCGTTGATATACTTGACACTTTTCAGCTCCCTGACAATCCCTTTTAATGCATCTCCGGCAAGTTCACTGTAGAGAGACGGCAGCACGAGGGCAATCGGCCGCTCCTGTGAATACCATGTCAATTCAGACTCGATTTTATCGAGCTTCAGTTCACCAAGTCTGTGAAACGTTGCAACAACACCGGTCTGATAAAAGTCTGCCATGGTTCACCTCCAGCGTTTATTCAGAATAAGGGAATCTCTTTCCAGAGTATAAGTATATAAGCAAACATACCGGTGGTCAAGAAAAAGCGCTTCAGCATTACTTTTTTCTGTAGTATAATTTTTATTATGAAAAATCAAAGCACAAAGAATTACTGTTCGGAAATATTTAATACCGCTCTGAAAGCTGTTTCGCCATATGAAGCAGTGAAGCTGAATGCAGACAAGATACGGTCAATTTACCGCGACGGCAGGTTCAATCGCCTGTTGATCATAGGGTTCGGAAAAGCCTCCTGCCCAATGGCAAAGGCTGTTGAGGACGATTTCATTGATATCATCCATGCAGGCGCTGTCGTCACCAAGTACGGACATACTAACAATGCTCCACAAAAAATCCTTGTTTTTGAAGGAGGTCATCCGGTACCTGATGAAAACGGGGTAAAAGGGACCCGCCACATTATGCAGATGCTCAATGATGCCGATAAAAACACTCTGCTGGTCTGCCTCATTTCAGGTGGGGGGTCGGCACTATTGGTCTCTCCGTATGAAGGGCTTTCGCTTGAAGAAAAACAAAAGACAACCCAGCTTCTTCTTGCATCCGGCGCTACTATCAATGAGCTTAATACGGTACGAAAACATATTTCAGCAGTAAAAGGCGGCAGGCTTGCCGAACACGCATATCCCGCAAGGGTCATTTCTCTCATTCTGTCTGATGTCATCGGTGACGATCTCGACGTAATCGCCTCTGGTCCGACTGCACCTGACAATTCCACCTATCAAGATGCCATGACTGTTCTTGAAAAATATCGCCTCAAGGACAGGATCCCTCCTGCCGTGCTTCAGGTCATCCAAAAGGGAATACGCAGCATAATCCCTGAGACGCCCAAGCAGGAGGAAGAGTTTTTAATTTCTGTCGACAACATGATCATCGGCAGCAACAGGATTGCCCTGCAGGCTGCGAAGACCCGGGCAGAATCACTCGGGTTTGAGACGCATATCATTTCGGATGCTGTCTCTGGCGAAGCTCGGGATGTTGCCCGATGGCTGGCACAAAAGGCAATTGAAACCAAAATGCAGGCTTCGCAAAAGAATCCTGTCTGCTTGATATCCGGAGGAGAAACAACAGTCACTGTCAAAGGCAACGGGCTCGGCGGCAGAAACATGGAATTCTCTCTGTCCTTTGCCCTTGAGATCGAAGGCACAGACGGCATCACCCTCATTTCTGCCGGCACTGACGGCACTGACGGCCCCACTGGTGCCGCCGGTGCAATCGTTGACGGCAACACCATAAGCGAAGCAAGGACCGCAGGCCTTGATCCTGTTGTCTATCTCAAAAACAATGATTCATATCATTTTTTCAAAAAAACCGGCGGGCTGTTAATAACCGGGCCGACCGGGACAAATGTCATGGATCTACAGATCGTCCTCATAGACGAAAAGATACAGTTAAAAGTGGAAGAGGTTCATTAGCTAAGGGATGACTTTATGTCTGAAGGGGCATCTGGTTATCTTTACCGATCTTGACGGTACACTGCTTGACCTGCAGACCTATTCTTTTGAAAAAGCCCTTCCCGGCATTGAACTGCTTGAAAAACATGACATCCCGCTTATTATCTGTTCAAGCAAGACAAGGCAGGAAATTGAATTCTACCGCAGAAAGCTCGGCAATGAACATCCGTTTATCTCTGAAAACGGCGGGGGCATTTTTATTCCAAACCAGTACTTTGATCTCAATGCCCGCACAGCAGCGCTGACTGTTGAGATCGAAAATGATTACCAGCTTATCAGGCTCGGCGCAAAGTATTCTGAATTGAGAAAAGCGGTTGAAGTCCTTCGCGCAAAGGGATTTTTCATAACGGGGTTCGGCGACATGAGTAATGAGGAAGTCTCGGAGGCAACCGGTCTGACCCTTGCTGAAGCTGAAATGGCCAAACAGCGGGACTTTGACGAACCTTTTTTCTTTGAAGGCGATTCGGCAGCGCTGTTCAGCACCATTGCATCTCTCGGGTTCCACTACACCAAGGGAGAAATTTTTCATATCCTCGGCAACAGCAGCAAGGGAAAGGCAGTATCAATCCTGTCCTCGCTCTACGAGAAAAAGCTCGGGGGAATAACAACCGTTGCACTCGGTGACAGCCCGAATGATATCCCGATGCTCGAAAAGGCTGACTTTCCGGTCGCGGTTCAAAAACCCGACGGCACATATGACCCGGCAATGAACATCCCAAACCTGATAAAGGCAGAAGGAGTTGGCCCGGAGGGATGGACATGGGCCATAAGATCTCTTATCGCATCTTTACAGGAATAGTTCCTGAACAGTATTGCCCACAATGAACCGCAGGCTGCTGTTCTGCGAAGATTACAGGACTCTGCCATCCCGGCGTAATCAGCAAACAACCCCTTATTGCTTTTTCTTGGTCTTAGGTACAGCCTTTTTCTTTTCTGCTGTTTTTTTCTGAGGAGCAGATTTTTTTGCCTGCCGCGGACTGTCCTGTGCGGCTTTTTTTACAGCCGGAGCCTTTGCCTGCTTCTCTCCTTCAAAAATGCCCAGAATATTTTCTTCCCTGACCATCAGGATCTTCTGGCCGTCGAGTTCAAAATCGCTGACCATATACTTTTCATATATAACCCTGTCGCCGGTTTTTACTTCCGTAGGAATGAATTTTTTCTTCTCTTCCTTCCCTTTGCCCTTCTCTGCCTTGAACCTGCCCGGACCAACGGCAACAACAATGCCCATCTGCG
>JBBIUL010000219.1:0-3761 GCA_037440265.1 Nitrospira sp.
ATAATGACTGTTGTGGGACATTCAAACAGGTTCTGATTATATTTATCAAATGAGGTAATCCGTAAGTTCATTACTATGGATAACATTTATAACCTGATATATTTTGCAGCAACGGTATTGCTGACCATGATAGTTTTTTTTGTGGTGGGAAGAAATGCGGGCAGCCGCATGGAAAAGGCCGGCCGACTCGCTGATGCAAGGGACTTTGAGAAGAAAATGGTCCAGCTTGAATCGAGCAGGAACGAACTGATGCGGGAATTCGAACATATCAGGAGGCTGAACGAACAATACCTTTTTTTTGTAGTAAGGATACCCGAGACCGTCAAACATCTCAACTCAAACCTTACCTATGATGAGGCAATTTCCTCGATCATCAGGTTTACAAAAGACATCTTCGACACAGACTGTATCGAGCTTTATATCTACCGTGAATCAGCTCAGCAGTTCGATCTCGAGGCTGCTTACGGTTCAAACAGGAAGAAAAGGGTAACCATCCCTTTTGGAGATGGGATTATCGGAAAGGCAGCTGAACTGAAGGCCATTGTTACCAGAGAAAGCCTGCCTGCTGCCCTGAAGAAATCTGATGACATGATTTCCATTGGAGCGCCCATCATGTTCAAGAACCGGCTCATCGGGGTCCTCGGGCTGGGGAGAGTGAAAAACCTCTCTGCCGATCAAAAAAGACTGATTGCAATGATAGCTGACCTTGCAGGGGTGTCACTGCAGAATTGTGAAAAGCTTTCAACAGCGCAGGAAGAGGCAAATACTGATGCCCTGACCGGTCTTTATAACAGGAAATACTTCGGCGAAAGATCCCTGGATGAGGTGCAGAAGGCGATCAACTACAATTTTCCCATATCGATATTTATTTTTGATATCGACCATTTCAAGAAATACAATGATGCCAACGGTCATGCCGAAGGCGACTACCTGCTCAGGGAGCTGGGCCGTTTGCTCAAGGAAAACACGCGGGGAAGGGACATTATCGCAAGGTACGGCGGCGAGGAGTTTATCGTGCTCCTCCCCAATACCAGCAAGGACGGGGCTTTTCTCTACGGTGACAAAATAAGGACGATCATTGAATCGGCTGCTTTCAGGAACAGGGAAAAACAGCCGCTCGGGTATGTTTCGATAAGCGGAGGGATAGCGACTTTTCCTGCTGATGGTGATACAATAGAGGCCACTATCAGGGCGGCTGATGCTGCACTGTACAAGGCCAAGGAGGCCGGCAGAAACAGGATAGCACGGTTTGAACATGCTATGCTGACATAACGGGATGATGACACTATGAATCTGACATTGAAACAAAAAATTTTTTTCGGCTATATCGCAATGATTGTCTTTACCCTCATTGTCGGCGCCTATGCGATCTGGAGCCTGCAGGAATTAAATAAAATTTCGACAACGATCATTTTGAACGATCTTGCCACCGGGGAAAAACTCACAAAGCTGAACGACAGCATACAGGCCCAGGACCTGTACGAAAAGCGATATCTTTCGCTCCATCAGGCCGGGGCAGAAGCATCGTTCTGGAGCCGGAGCAGGGAGTTCAAATCACTGCTTTCCGACATAGGCAAGGCAGAGTCATATCTGGAGAACAACATTGAAGCTATCGCTGCTCATCATGACAAATATATTGCCCTGTTTGAAAAAGAGACCGCCCTCATAAAGGCAGGCAGGACAAAGGAAGCTGAGCTGTTGTCGTCTCAGGAGCTTTATGACCGGTTCAACAGCATCGTGCTCTCCCTGAAGGACATAGACCTCAAGATCAAGGGACAGCAGCACTTCCGCATCAATAAATCCAACACACTGGGCGAGAGAGCGCTTATGATCACCACTATCCTGAGCATAGTATCGCTTGTCTTCGGGATCCTCTTTGCATCGCTCATCACCAGCCATTTGAATGTCTCGATCCTGCGCCTGAAAGAGGCTACCAATTCCATACGAAGCGGTGATTTTGACAACCTCCCTGAAATCAAGGGCGCAGATGAACTGGCTGACCTTGCCATATCCTTCAAGGAGATGTCTGCCCGTCTCAAGGAGCTTGAGGTGATGAACCTTGACGCAAACCCGCTTACCAAACTGCCGGGCAACCTTGCGATCGAGAAAGAACTGCTTACGAGACTGAACGAAACGCAGATGTTTTCCTTCTGCCTCATCGACCTTGATAATTTCAAGGCATTCAGCGACCGGTACGGCTATTCCAAGGGGAGTACGGTCCTGAAATGGCTCGGGGACTTACTATTGAAGATAAAAAACGACTTCGGCTCCCCGGATGATTTCCTCGGTCATATCGGCGGGGATGATTTTGTGATAATCTGTTCCCCTGAAAGGGTGCAGAGAATCTGCAGCAAGATCATCGAGGAATTTGACAAGGGGATTGTTGAACACTATGACCCCGAGGATCTCAAGAAAGGCTTTATTATTTCTGTTGACCGGAACGACAAACCGGCGATATTCGGCATAATGACGGTTTCCATCGCAGTGGTAAATACGGACCGCACCCTGATCAGAGAACCTATTGAGGTCGCCCAGAAAGTCGCTGAGCTGAAACAGCACGCAAAGACATTTGCAAAAAGCATCTATATCATGGACCGCAGAAGGGCCACCAAATAACCTCTTGCCGGTTTCTATAGTTATTTGAGAGATGCAAGCTGTTCGGTAAATTCTTCCAGATGTTCCTCTTCCTCATGGAGGATATGGGTCAAAGCCTTTTTTATCTTCATGTCAGGGATCGCTGCTATATGCTCACTGTACATGGCAATGGCGCCTTTTTCGAGTGAGATGAGCCTGCGGAGATATCCTCTGGTCCCTTTTGCTCCGAAGTCCAGCTCCCTGTGCAGCATGGAGGGCACGCCGCCGAGATCAACGATCATCTCCGAGAGTTTTTCCGCATGCCGCATTTCATCCTTGGCAATTTCTTCCATCGTTCTGCTGGGGTTGCACTGTGGGGTCACAAAGCTGTTTCTCATATAAATCAGTATCGCCTCAATCTCTCCGGTGAGGTCCTGGTTAAGAAGATCAACGATCTCTTTTTTATTCATCTGTGTCTCCTTGCAAAACATGCCATGGTTTAGAATCCACAACTGTCTGTCGATGTGCTCAGTGCTGTAATGCAGACTTTCCGATATTCCCTACTACAACGAGAACATATTTGCCGGGGTGCAGATATTCCCTGGCTACTCTGAGTATATCATCTTTTGTAACGGCATTAATAAAATGCTTGTAATTGTCGACATAATCCAGTCCGAGGCCGTAATATTCCACAGCAGTCAAAAACCCGGCGATTTTTTTGTTTGAATCAATGCGCAGCGGGAAACTGCCGGTCAGGTAGGATTTTGCATCTTCCAGTTCCCTGTCTGTCACCGGTTCATCCCTGATAGCCCTTATTTCCCGGAGGATTTCATCAATAGCAGTATTTGCAGATTCGTTCCTGGTCTGAAGCCCTGCCTGAAAGTCACCTGCATATTTGTTCGCAGAGAAAAAACTGTAAACGCTGTAGGCAAGTCCTTTGTTGTCTCTTATGTTGTCCATGAGCCTTGACGAAAAACCGCCTCCGCCGAGGATATAGTTCATTACAGATACTGCATAGTAATCAGGGTGGTCCCTTGTTATGCCGACATGGCCGAGGATGATATTTGCCTGGGTAATGTCTTTATTGATTTTTATCACCCTGGCATTTTTCTTATGTGCTATAGCAGGCAGCGGAGGAAAGACAATTTCTTTTTTCTGCCATTGCCCCAGATATTTATTGATCAGGA
>JBBIUL010000220.1:0-3749 GCA_037440265.1 Nitrospira sp.
CCTGCAACGGTGAAAGATAGTTCAGCATCGCCATTTGGAAGTATCCTTCTCTTTTCTGAAGGATGCCAGCGCTTTTTTCTGGTAATGAGGTCTGCTATCTTTGATGAAAACCTTACAGTGACATCAACATCCTTCTCATCATAAATTCCCCAACTATGCGAAAGATGCTCGTCAAGGCTGAACCCTTCTACAGGCCTGAAATAGAAATTTGTCTGCTTTAAATCCATAATCCTGTCAAGAGCAAACCGACGGATTTCATCTCTTAAATGACAATAACCTATAAGAATCCATGAACCTTCATAAAAAATGAGGCCGTAGGGGTCAAGCCTTCGCTGTTTTACCTCTTTGCTGTTCCATGTTTTGTATGCAATATCAATAGAGCGCATTTCATTTATGCATGTAGAAACTGCGTGGAAATATTCGTTTAATCTTTCGGTTTCAAAGGCATCAGGAATTTTTACGATTATAGAAGTTTTCTTTTTCTCAGGTGGTACTTTAGAAATACCGGTCATATTATGAATAAATTTCTGGAATTCTTCTCTTAAAGGCTCTCCCAGATGGGAAACGGTCTCCCCCATAGTAAGAAGCATCAAAAGCTGATTTTCGGAAAGAGCAAGTTTTTTTATTCTGTCACCATGAGTGAATTTATAGCCTTGTCTGTCTTTGTCGAATTCTATCGGGTCAAGAAAATTAATAATTTCGAGATATCTGTAAATGCTCCGGATTGATACCTTAAAGCTGTCTCTAAGGTTTTCGACAGAAGGATACTTGCTTTGTGCGATTGACGTGTATATCTCAAGAAGCCTGATTACTTTTTCAGAAATGCCCGCAGAAGAAGCCTTCTGTTTTTTACGGCTTAGGCCTTTGAAATTGCTCCTGACAGCCATTGATAATTATGCAGTATTTTGAGTGGCTATGTATATAGTGCAGATTACAAGGGCATATTCCCTTATTAATATTACTTGGACCATCCGGCTATTCTGCCTGGGCATCGTATTTGATCTTGCGGTAAACGGTCACCCCTGGATACTTGACTGTCCTGAAAAAAGGAGTCTGTTTTTTCAGTGATTCTGACTGGCCGACAAACAGATGTCCCTCGTCTCTCAGAGCATTTCTCAGGTTGTCGACTATCCTGTCCTGAGCGCTTTTGGTCATATAGATCAGAAGATTACGGCAAAATATGAAATCAAACGGTCCTGCCTTTCCGGCAAAGGAGATATCAAGAATATTGCCTTGCATCAGTTCAACATTCCTGCTAATCCTTTTTTCTATTGAGCAATGGTCTTTATCGATTTTCCTGAAGTATTTATCGAACAGGCTGTTATTTGAACCTCTGAAAGAGTACGACGAATATATCCCCTGTCTCGCGGTGCTGAGGGCCTGCTGATTGATGTCGATGCCGAGGATATAGAAATGACGTGTGCTGAGGGGGCCGGAGTGATGGTCGATTATCATGGCGATACTGTATGGTTCTTCTCCTGAGGCACAGCCTGCCGATAAAATACGAACAGGCAAAGAAGGCTTCTTCGGCTTTTCACGGCGCAGTGATTTCAAGAGTTCAGGCAGCAGCGCTAACTGCGGGTACTCGCGAAAAAAGTAGCTTTCATTGTTCATAATCAGAGAAGGAAGCTCATGCAGTTCATTTGCCGGAAAAGGGGTCGCAGACAAATAATCATAATATGCCCTGAATGACTTCATGCCGAGACTTGTTATCCTTGGCGACAGCTTTTTGGAGAGCGTTTCGCTGGTATGATTATTAAGCGAAAGTCCGAACGCAGCAGAAAAAAAATTCCTGAACAACAAAAAATCCTGATTTTCCATGGCGAGTTTCATCAATAATATTCAAGCAATATGTGTGCCATGTTTGTTATTAAACAGGACAAAACGTATAATGAATAAAAACATGCCGGAAAAAAGGACAGCATGAACAGGAAACTGGTCGAAAAGGCAGACTATCTGCTTTCAAAAGAAAAAGGGACTGTTTTCAAGGATCCCGGAGGCAAGATCAATGTTCTGCTCGCATATCCGAACATCTATCCAGTCGGCATGTCGAGTCTTGGTTTCCAGGGAATATACGGGCTTCTCAACAGCATGAGCAATGTTGTATGTGAAAGGGTTTTTCTGCCTGAACCTGCTGACATGCAGGAACATGAACGTACCGGCACCGGGCTGTTTTCCCTTGAATCAAAGCGGGCTCTTTCCAGGTTCGACATCATAGCGTTTTCCGTATCTTTTGAAAATGATTATCCGAATATCCTGAAAATGCTCAGCATGTCAAAGATCCCTGTGAGAAGTGCGGATCGCGGCGACCCCGACCCTCTTGTTATCATGGGAGGTGTCTGTGCTTTTTATAACCCTGAGCCGCTGGCAGATTTTTTTGATATCTGCTTTGTAGGAGAGGCTGAAGAAATGCTCCCCGAATTTATCGATGCTTACCGTTCATCACGGGACAGGGAAGCGCTTTTTCATGCCGCCGCAGCCATAGAAGGTATTTATATCCCCCGGTTTTATTCATTGCGATACTCCGAAGACGGGAGGATTGCAGCGCGGACAGTCTTGCAGGACAAGCCTGATGTCATCAGAAAAAGATATGTAAAAGACATCTCGGAAAGGGTCCTGTGTTCGTCGATACTCACTGAGGAGGCAGAGTTCTCTGACAAATGCCTCCTGGAGGCTATGCGCGGGTGCCCATGGTCATGCAGGTTTTGTGTTGCGGGTCATATCTACAAGCCGGTCAGGAAAAAAGACCTGAACAAGCTGAAAAAAGAGATCGCCGACTGCCAGTCCAGGACCAAAAGGGTTGGGTTGATTGGGCCTTCGCTGTCTGATTATCCCGGCCTTGAAGAGGTTCTGCATATTGAAAACGTCGATTTTTCAATTACATCCTTGCGAGCAAGCAAAAAGAGCGGTTCTATTGTCCGGTCAATGAAAAATCACAGAAGCGTTTCAATTGCCCCGGAGGCCGGCACCGAACGCCTCAGGAATGTGATCAGGAAGAATATTTCAGACAGGGATATTTTAGAGACAGCTGCCCTGATCCTTGAGAGCGGGGTAGCAACCCTCAGGCTCTATTTCATGGTCGGTCTGCCTACTGAAACAAGAGAGGATATCGAAGGAATTATACATATCGTCAAGGCCGTGCGTGAAAACACTAAAAAAGGCGCCATAACACTCAGTGTCAGCACGTTTGTTCCGAAGCCGTTTACCCCGTTTCAGTGGCACCCCATGGAACAGATGAAAGAGGTCAAGGAACGGTTGAAGATGATCAAGCAGGGTCTTTCAAAGACCGGAGGTGTCAGGGTGTTTCATGATGTTGTAAAGTATGCGTATTTGCAGGGTTTTTTGGCGAACGGAGACAGAAGGGTTGGAGTGGCAATAGAAAAGATGGCGCTCGGCAAAACAGGCTTCAGGCAGGATATCCCTGCAGTTCCGGACAGGGATTTTTATATTTTCAGGAAAAAGGATATTGAAGCAATCCTCCCCTGGGATTTCATTGACGCCGGCGTACCAAAAGCAACACTCTGGCGGGAATACCGGCTGGCTGTCGGGGATTGAATTTTAGAATCAGAGAGACTACTATAGTAGCTTAAATAAATGAGCGACCAGGACCTCCTCGAAAGAGTAAAGAATGTTTACAGGAGCATAGCACATGCTGCAATGAAATCCGGAAGGAGTCCTGAGGAAGTAAGACTTGTTGCTGTATCGAAAAATGTGAGTGCTTCGCTTGTTAAGTCAGCTGTTGAAATCGG
>JBBIUL010000221.1:0-3734 GCA_037440265.1 Nitrospira sp.
TCGCCGATCATGAGGTTATATCTCCTTTTGATGTACGCCATGATGGCCTCGTCCATTTTGTCGCCGCCGACCCTGACCGCTTTGCTGTATACCACACCGTCAAGAGAGATCACCGCAACATCAGTGGTGCCGCCGCCGATGTCCACGATCATATTGCCGGAGGGTTCTCCCACCGGGAGTCCGACCCCGATTGCGGCAGCCATCGGTTCTTCGATCAGGTAAACCTCCCGGGCGCCGGAAGCCTCTGCCGCATCCTTGACCGCCCTTTGTTCCACCTGGGTAATTCCTGAAGGTACCCCGATGATCACCCGTGGAGAAACAAAGCTTCTCCTGTTATGTACTTTTTTGATGAAGTATTTGAGCATTTCACCGGTTGCGTCAAAATCTGCAATGACGCCGTCTTTCATCGGCCTGATTGCAACGATATTCGACGGTGTCTTCCCGAGCATTCTTTTTGCTTCTGCACCGACTGCTACGGTTTTCTTGTTGTCCTTTCTTATGACCACGACTGACGGTTCATCGCAGATAATCCCTTTCCCCCTGACGTAAACCAGTGTGTTTGCAGTGCCGAGGTCGATGGCGAGATCGTTTGAGAATAAGCCGAGTATATTATGAAAAAACATTATGCCTCCAAAATAAAATCTGTCAGGATTCTAAAACAACTGTTTTAGCAAGCTCGTCTCCGAGACGTTTACTGTCTTTGCTGCCGAGCACGAGAATGAACTCAAGCACCGCAACCATTACAACAAAGATCCATCCGATCCAGGGGACAACCCAGAGGGCGTATCCAAACGCAAACGGGCTGTTTCGCAGTATGGATTCCCTGAACGTGCAGGGGCCCTTTGTTTCTGAAGAAACAACCTGAAGCTTAAGGAGTTTCTTCCCGATGCTTCTGCCGTCAAAAAAACCGTCTGACAGGAGCAGATAGGCAATGCCTGCAAAATAACCGGCCCGCGGTATGATTTCGATAACTGCGGCAATGAGAA
The DNA here is from genome assembly GCA_037440265.1 of Nitrospira sp. Classification (GTDB taxonomy): domain Bacteria; phylum Nitrospirota; class Thermodesulfovibrionia; order Thermodesulfovibrionales; family UBA6898; genus JBBIUL01. The sequence continues at coordinate 987 of JBBIUL010000221.1, forward strand.
TAAAATCTATTATTTTTGCTGCAGTCCTGAGAAGAAGGCCAGATATTCTTGGTTCCCCAGACATTAAAAATACTAACAGAACCCTTTAATATTTTTCAATAATAACATAAAATAACGTCTCTTAAGGAGGCACTGAAATGGAAATAGTTCTGGCCACAAGAAATAAAAAGAAACTGCAGGAAATGCAGCGGATTTTCTCCGGGACAGATATACGTTTTCTGACGCTTGATTCGTTCCCTGACTGCCCGGAGGTAGTCGAAGACGGGAAGACATTCAGGGCAAACGCCGTGAAAAAAGCGGTTCAGACCGCAGGAAACACACAGCATCCGTCGGTTGCTGATGATTCCGGGCTCGAGGTGTTTGCACTCGGGGGCGCCCCGGGGGTTTTCTCTGCGAGATATGCGGGCGAGAAGGCTTCTGACCATGAAAACGTCAGCAAACTGCTTCTGTCAATGAAAAAGCTGAAGACAGATGAGGAACGTGCGGGAAGGTTTGTCTGCTGTATTGCCTTTGCCTTGCCTGACGGCAGATGCAAGACCTTTTATGGTTATGCAAAAGGAAGGATAGGCAGGAAACAGAAGGGAGAAAACGGGTTCGGGTATGACCCTGTTTTTTATCCTGAGGGCTGCAAAAAAACCTTTGCAGAAATGAGCGGGCCTGAAAAGGATGCCCTGAGCCACCGGGGAAAGGCGCTTAGGAAATTCTATCAGCACATCAGCCAACATGCTGAATAAATATGATTTTTTCGCGTTTTCCCTATAATTTTCAATGACTATATAAATTAAAAATCAGATTAATAAGTTATTTTTATCTGTTTATCAAAAATATGAATTTGACTAAAAACAGCATGAAGCTTATATTTATTAGGTTTTCATATATTTGATGTATCCTTTTTTTGCTTTTTAAATCACGCGTTTTTAGACCATTTCAATAATTGGATTTTTTAGGGGGTGCAAGGCTCAGGAGGCATTGGGAGTTGGAATGCGCTTGGTATGTCCAGCGCCTGGAAAGAAGAAACGGAGAGTTTCTTTTCAAAGAGTGCCTGGCTGCGGAGATTGTACCGTCTTTGAAAATATGGAGCATAAAAAAGCTGTTTTAGTCCTGAATGCTTTGATAGGCGAGTTAAAACGCAACTTTTATAACTCGATTGACTGATAAAAATTATTAACAGGAGGAAGTAGAATGGCATTAATTAAACCGCATGGTTCAGACAAACTCAATCCACTCTATGTCTATGATACTGCTGAAAACGAGGCCCTGCAGAAAGAAGCGAAGGGACTGGCTTCTATTGTTGTGAGTTCAGCTACTGCAGCTAATGCAGTTATGATGGGCGGCGGGTATTTCAACCCGTTAACAGGCTACATGAATAAGGCTGATGCTCTTTCTGTTGCCAAAGACATGAAAACAACAGCCGGTCTGTTCTGGCCTGTTCCGATTTTAAACCTGGTGAAAGATGCAGGCACGATTAAAGCCGGTGACCGTATTGCACTGAAAGATCCGAATGTCGAAGGCAATCCTGTGCTGGCTATTATGGACGTAAAAGCAGTTGAAGAGTTCAGCGATGCAGATATGGCGATGATGTCTGAAAAAATTTATCGCCCCAGTCCGAAAGAAGCACATCCCGGGGTTGAAGCATTCAATGCGCAGGGCAAGGTTTGTCTGTCAGGTCCGATCAAGGTATTAAACTTTTCTTATTTCCAGGATGAATTCCCTGACACCTTCCGTACTGCAGTCGAAATTCGAAACGAGATTACTGAGCGCGGCTGGAAAAAGGTTGTTGCTTTCCAGACCCGTAATCCGATGCACTTGGCCCATGAAGAGCTTTGCCACATGGCAATGGACCGTTTAGGGTGCGACGGCCTGGTAATTCACATGCTGCTCGGCAAATTAAAAAAGGGAGATATCCCTGCACCTGTTCGTGATGCTGCGATCCGTAAAATGGTTGAGCTCTATTTCAAACCAAACAGTGCCATGGTTACCGGTTATTGCGATCCGTAAAATGGTTGAGCTCTATTTCAAACCAAACAGTGCCATGGTTACCGGTTATGGGTTCGATATGCTGTATGCCGGTCCGCGTGAAGGCGTATTACACTCCATATTCCGTCAGAATATGGGCGCAACGCACTTTATCGTCGGTCGTGACCATGCAGGGGTTGGCGACCACTACGGTCCATTTGATGCACAAAAGATATTTGATGAAGAAGTGCCTAAAGGTGCACTGCTTATTGAGATCTTCAAGGCTGACCATACCGCATACTCAAAGAAGCTGAACAAGGTTATGATGATGTGTGAAGCACCTGATCATACAAAAGAGGACTTTGTCCTGCTTTCAGGCACGAAGGTCCGTGAAATGTTAGGCAAGGGTATTGCACCGCCGAAAGAATTCTCGCGTCCTGAAGTCGCAGAAATTCTGATTAAATACTATCAGAGCCTTGAAAAGTAAATTGCAGAAATTAAAGTTCATATATATGTTCAAAAGAAGCCTAAAACAGTAATCGGTTATGGGCAGCGGGCAATGGATGGAGCAAGATCATTCATTGCTCACGGCCTGTTACGAAAATGAGAGGGGGTGAGTCGGTTTAGTTGTCTGGCAGCATGTTGTTGATGTTTGATTTTTTAATAATTTAACAGGAGGTTTTGAATATGCCAAGTTTTGTTGATCCCGCAAAATGCGACGGCTGTAAGGGCGGCGAAAAGACTGCCTGCATGTACATCTGCCCGAGCGACTTAATGGTTCTTAATGTTGAG
>JBBIUL010000222.1:0-3649 GCA_037440265.1 Nitrospira sp.
CTTGACAACCTTGAAAAACTCGGCTTCCATTATGCTACCAATTCAGGGATTTCGATCTGCATGGCTGATATGCACATCCCATCGAAGAAAGCTCCAATGGTGCATAATGCAGAGCAGGAAGTGCTCGAAGTCCAGAAGCAGTATGCAGACGGACTGATAACACATGGCGAACGCTACAACAAGGTCATCGATATATGGGCGAATGTAACTGAGCGTATAGCCGACGAAATGATGAAAGAACTCGGTGCTGACGACGACCGCATAGCCCCTGAAGACGAGCTGAAGGAGAAGCGGTCATTCAACAGCATATTCATGATGGCTGATTCAGGCGCCAGGGGCAGCACGGCGCAGATCAGGCAGCTTGCCGGCATGAGGGGTCTCATGGCAAAGCCCTCAGGCGAGATTATCGAAACGCCTATCACTGCGAACTTCAGGGAAGGTCTTACCCCCCTGCAGTATTTTATATCAACCCATGGTGCACGAAAGGGGCTTGCAGATACTGCATTGAAGACAGCGAACTCAGGGTACCTTACACGCAGGCTTGTTGACGTTGCCCAGGACGTCCTTATCCTTGAAGAGGACTGCAGTACCACAAACGGGATCACGGTTACCTCGCTCGTTGAGGGTGGAGAAATAATCCTTCCCTTTGATGAAAGGATTGTCGGCAGGTTCAGCGTGGAAGATATCAAAGACCCTATTACCAAGGAGACCATCCTCAAGAGGAATAATGAAATCGATGAGGTATTGACACAGAAGATCATCGAGGCAGGAATCGACCGGGTAAAAATAAGGTCTGTCCTTACCTGCGAATCAAAGTTTGGTGTGTGCGGGAAATGTTATGGAAGAGACCTTACGAGAGGGGAGCATGTTGAAATCGGAGAGGCGGTCGGCATCATAGCGGCACAGTCTATTGGTGAACCCGGAACACAGCTTACGATGAGGACCTTCCATATCGGCGGTACTGCTTCCAAGGTGGTTGAGCAGACAGTGCTTGAGGCCAAGAACTCCGGCAACATAAAGTTCGTCAATATCAATACGGTCAAGAACAGGGCCGGTCTCCTCGTTGTCATGAACAGAAACGGGAGCATTGCCATTGTTGATTCAAAAGGAAGGGAACGGGAGAAGTATTCGGTTGTCTACGGCGCAAAGCTTCTGATGAAGGACGGGCAGAAGGTCGACGTCGGCCAGCGCCTTGTAGAGTGGGACCCTTACTCAACACCGATTATTACCGAGGTTGGCGGAAGGATTGCCCAGGGTGATATTGTCGAGGGTGTGTCAGTGAAGGAAGAGGTTGATGAAACCACCGGCCTTTCGCATAAGGTCATTATTGACTATCCCACAAGCATGAGACCGAGAATTTCGATAAAAGACGAACACGGAAAGGCAACCTTAAAAATCCCCGGCACCAACAATCTTGCCAGATACCTGCTGCCGTCTGGTTCACATATCCTGGTTGACAAGAACGACCTTGTATCTCCCGGTGACATCCTTGCCAAGATCCCGCGCGAGACGACCAAGACCAAGGATATCACCGGTGGTCTGCCCAGAGTTGCAGAGCTTTTTGAGGCCCGGAAACCCAAAGAGCAGGCTATTGTATCCGAGATTGACGGCACAATCGAATTCAGGAGCGCCCAGAAGGGCAAACGAGTTGTTGTGGTAAAGGGCGGTGAGACGACCAAGGAATACGATATCCCCAAGGGCAAGCACGTCAGTGTGCATGAAGGCGACTGGGTGCGGGCGGGAGAGCCCCTCATGGATGGCGCAGTGAACCCGCACAGCGTTCTCGATATCCTCGGACCCAAGGAACTGCAGCGCTACCTCGTTGATGAGGTCCAGAAGGTCTACCGTCTGCAGGGCGTTTCGATCAATGACAAACACATTGAGGTAATCGTCAGGCAGATGATGAAGAAGGTCAGAATAGAGGACCCCGGAGATACTACCTACCTGATCGGGGAGCAGATTGACCGGATGGCGTTTCAGGAAGAAAATGCCAGGACGAAGTCTGAAGGCGGCAGGCCTGCACAGGGCAAGCCCATGCTCCTTGGCATAACCAAGGCCTCTCTGACAACCGACAGCTTTGTCTCAGCTGCCTCATTCCAGGAGACGACCCGTGTACTGACCGAGGCGGCCATCAACGGCAATATCGACGAGCTGAGAGGACTGAAGGAAAATGTCATTATGGGGAGAATAGTCCCGGCCGGCAGCGGCATGGATAAATACAAAAACACCTTTGTAAAGAGAGAAGTGCAGCCGGTGTTTTCAGAGCCGGTAGTCGAAGAATAAAAACATCTCAACTGAAAGCCCTTTGCAATCCGGTTTTGTCAGGAATGCAAAGGGCTTTTTTTATATGAACAATGATGATTTGTGATCTCTCCATGAGTTTTTTGATGGTAACTGCTCTGTATAAAGGCAGTATTATACGGGAAACAAGAATACCGCTTTAACCGACCCCCACCAAGTTATGGTATGCTAATAAGTGGTTACAGGGGAATCAGGATTCCCCGACAGATTATGATTATGCAAGCATCACACGGTAGTCCCAATAATAACGCGGCACATACAAGGATGTTTATAGCAGATGCCATGCTCGGGAGATTGGCAAAATGGCTGAGGTTTCTTGGCTTTGACGTGCTGTATTTTCAGGACATAGAAGACAGGATGCTGATAAGAATAGCAAGAACAGAAGGAAGGACGATCCTTACGAGGGACAGTCACTTCTTAGAACAGAAAAAATTCAAAGCTGTTGTTTTCATCGAATCCGAGGACCTTGAAAAGCAGCTGCTTGAAATCCGGAATAAGCTGGATTTGAAAGATGTACCGTCTCATGCTCGGTGTTCTGTCTGCAACGGTTTACTGGAGAGGCTTCCCTCAAAAGAAGACGTATCGGATGCTGTCCCTGACTTTATCTATCATAATATTGATCATTTCATCAGGTGCAGGGACTGCAGCAAGGTTTATTGGGAGGGTACACATTTGGCCCACATGAAGGAAAAGATCCGAGACATCATAATATGCTCAACCGCCCAGAAGAGGGAACACGAGAACAGTGAAAACTAATATATTCCTTCTGGTGCTGATTGTTTTCATTATCTCTCTGATTATTACTTTTAATGTCTTTTTTCAGCAGAGCTATCAGAGTGAAATGGCCGAGCAGTTCAACCGCCAGCAGCTCCTCATTGCAAAATCCATAGCAAAAAACATCGAGGACGAAATGCTGGATCTTGAAGATGATGCTTTGTCCTTTGCAAGGCTCCTGGCAGACCGGGGACTTGACAGCAGGAACATGGAGGAATTCGTCAATAATGCCTTTTCGGAAATCAGGGAAGACATTCACGTAAACGTGAAAATACTGGACAATGCCGGGAGACTGCGGTACAGCTCTGCCTCCGAGCAGCTGAGTTCCGGAGACCGTGCTGTTTTTGCCTCTGCTGTAAAGATGCTGCCCGGGGAGGTGCAGTATCTCGACATGCTCTCTACAGACAAAAAAATAGTCATGACAACGGCAATCGGCCGTTATCAGGCAGCAAAAGGAATTATAATCATCGATATTCTGGTTGATGCGATAAACAAGAAATTCCTGGCGCCCGTACGGTCAGGGATCAGGGGACATGCTTGGATGATGGACAAGAATGGTACGCTCCTGTTTCAC
>JBBIUL010000223.1:0-3647 GCA_037440265.1 Nitrospira sp.
ATCAGTACTCTTTCCGAGAACACATACCCAAAAAGAGCAGGGGGAAACCACTTGTCAGGGAATGAGTTTCTGTCACCGGGCTCATCCCTGTCTTCTTTAATTCATTATAGTTCTTAATATCGTCCTGCTCCCCGATCTCCTTTAGTCCTCCTCCTCTCAGACTTGGGCTGAGAAAAGGGGGGGGAGAGGGGTTTCCAGGGGGGAGGAAACCCCTCGTGGGGGAAATCAGAGTTCTTTCTGTGATGATCTCCGTAAAAAGGCCGGAAGATCAACCGTTTCATCATATTTGAATATTTCGTCAGCCACACTTTTTGCCTCATACGCATAGTTGAGGTTTTTTGCAAGGACCCGGTCAGAAGCCTTAAAGCTCATCGCCGCCTCTTTCACCGGCGCCCATTTCTTAATCTGCGGTAATTCAACCTTTTCCTTCTTCTCGGCAAAACCGGTCGCAATAACGGTTACCCTCACTTCATCGTTGATATCTGGATCGATGACTGCTCCGAAGATAACATTTACCTCTTCGTGAGCTGAGTCATAGATAAGTGAGGTGGCTTCCTGAACCTCGCTCAGAGAGAGATCCAGTCCTCCGGTTATATTGATGAGAATTCCTCTTGACCCTTCTATTGAAGAATCCTCGATCAGCGGGTTTGAAATCGCCTTTTTGGCTGCCTCAAGCGCGCCTCCTTCTCCCTTCCCGGTCCCTGAACCCATGACTGCACGGCCGGTATTCTCCATGATGGTTTTCACGTCAGCAAAATCGACATTGATAAGGCCGGGGACCAGGATGATGTCAGATATCCCCTGCACAGCCTGCTTGAGCACATCATTTGCTATGGAGAATGACTTGAGCATCGGCGTTCCCTTCTCAACCACAAGGCTTATCCTGTCATTGGGGATCGTGATTATGGTATCGACATATTTTGCAAGCTCTTTTATGCCTTCTTCTGCATTCAGGAGCCTCTTTCTCCCTTCATAGAAAAAAGGCTTGGTGACAACAGCAACGGTAAGCGCCCCGATCTCTTTTGCAATACTTGCTATGACCGGAGCAGCTCCAGTGCCGGTGCCGCCTCCCATGCCGGCGGTGATAAAGACCATATCGCAGCCGTCAAGGCATTCGAGCAGGGCGACGCGGTCTTCAACTGCAGACTGCCTGCCTATTTCAGGGTTTGAACCGGCCCCAAGACCGCGGGTCAGTTCAGCCCCTATCTGTACTTTTACCGGGGCGATTGAGGTCTCGAGTACCTGCATGTCGCTGTTTACGGCTATGAATTCAACCCCGTGCATGTTGGAGGCAATCATGTTGTTGACAGCGTTGCCTCCTGCACCTCCTACTCCTACTACCCTGATCTTTGCCTTCTGCCCTCTGATTTCTTCGATTTCAAACATAACAAACCTCCTTTTCTTTTCGTTCTGAATGTAATCTCTCTATCTGAATACTCCGTTAACCCAGTCTTTCATCCGTCCGAACATGCTGAAAACAATCTCCCGGGGGAATATTTTATTGAATTCCGACTCCGAGACATAGGCAACAAGACCTATGCTTGCAGCATAGGCAGGATGCTCGGCAAGCGCCCTTATCCCCTGTATGTTCACAGGATTGCCGATTCTTACAGGAAGCCCGAGGACGGTCTCGGCCAGTTTGTCAAAACCGGAAATGAGTGAAGAACCACCGCACAGAACAGCTCCGCATGTTGCGAGTTCATATCCAAGGCAGAGTCTTATCTCTTCCTTGATCAGTTCGAGCATTTCTTCGCACCTTGGCTGCATTATCTCGGCAAGGTATTTTCTTGGTATCATCCGTTCCTGCCCGCCGGCCTGTGTAATCATGATCTCCTCATGACTGCCTGCGAGGCCTGAAAACGCAATACCTGATGCCTTTTTTAAATTTTCGGCATCTCGCATATTTATCCTGAAGCCAATGGCTATGTCATGAGTCAGATGGTCGCCGCCTACCCCGAGGACCGACACATGCCTCATGTAGCCGTCTTTAAAAAGCGCTACCTCTGTTGTTCCGCCGCCGATATCAATAAGCACGGCGCCGAATTCCTTCTCATCTCTTGTCAGAGATGCATGCGCTGCAGCAAGCGGTTTTACGATAATATCGGCTATATCAAGGTCTGCTTTTGTGCAGCACTTCTGAAGGTTCTGCAGGGAAGAGAGCGCACCGGTGATAATATGGACCTTTGCCTCAAGCCTTACCCCTGACATGCCGAGGGGATTGACAATCCCCTGCTGTTCATCGAGCACAAACCCTGTCGGGATCACATGAAAGACCTCCCGGTCAAGGGGCACATAGACCGCTTTTGCAGAATCAATTGCCCGTTCAATGTCGACGGCTGAGACGTCTTTGCCCCTTACCCCGACCGCTCCGGTGCTGTTGAATCCCTGTATATTCATTCCTGAAATCCCGGCTACGACTGACTTGATCCTGGTTCCCGAATATGATTCTGCCTCTTTTACAGCCTTCCTGATCGAGTCGACCGTTGCGTCGATATTCACGATCGTCCCCTTCTTCATGCCGGTAGAAGCAGCAGTGCCAATGCCAAGGAGACTGGCCCCCTTGCCGTTTACTTCTGCAACAGCCACAGAGATCTTTGTCGACCCGACATCAAGCCCTGCTATTATCTGAGGACCCTTCACTTGATTACCTCATGTACCGGTTTCACGATTGCCCTGTCCGCAAACCGGAGGTCTATATAATCAACATGGATATTTCTGTTGCTGATCTCTTCTTCGAGGTCCATGAACCTGAGCAGTTTGTCTTCGTAATCCCCCTCTCCCACTTTCACGATCACCCCGTCAAAATTCACCGCCATCTCGCGGGGTTTGGCAGCTATTACTTCTATGTGTTCCTTTTCGAACATCAGCCCTTTTTCCTTAATCGCCCGGACCAGGCTCAGCGCCTCGGATATGTTCTCTTTTCTGCCGAAAGGCGCACCGGAAATGACCGGCAGAAACGGGATCGGAGAATCCTTCAGTTCCTGCAGCATCTCACCCCGGTCGTCCACAATATAGAGTTTTCCCTTCAGTTCGAGGAGCGCAAACGGCACTGATTCCTTTACCAGGATTTGTAATGTGTCGGGGAACTCTTTTCTTATCGAAACAGAGCGGATCCATGGCGAGCTGGTCATTTTTCTGAAAACCCGGTTGCCTGACAGAGTAACAAGGTTTTCATTCCCCTTAAGGCCGCTCAACGCCCTGAGCTCTTCATCGGTGAGATGTTCACTGCCTGAGAAATCGATCTGCCTGATCTGGGACGCAGAAATAACCGCAGCAGAAACAAAATAAATGACTAAAATAAGCACGAGAGGAGGCATCACTCTGAGCGCAAAATATTTGAACCTTGGAAGCAGGCCTGAACCGCCCTTCTTCTTTGTAATTATATTCTTCTTGATCTTCTGTCTGTTACGCATCAATCCCCTCGAGTATCCTTTCAAGGAGGTCACCGAAATCAAGGCCCGCCTGCAGGGCAATCTTGGGAAGAAGGCTCGTTGCAGTCATGCCCGGGATGGTGTTTACCTCAAGCACAAACGGATTGCCTTTGCTGTCGACTCTCAGGTCAACCCTGGTTGCGCCGCTGCAGCCGAGCGCAATATGCGCTGCAAGCGCTGTTGCAGCACACCTGTTGTATAACGCTTTAGGTATCG
>JBBIUL010000224.1:0-3631 GCA_037440265.1 Nitrospira sp.
AATAGAGCTGAGTTAAAGGAGGATTTATGGGCGAACGGCTTGAACTGAAGATTCTGACGCTTGTCGTTTCTCTGCTGCTGATCGGAATCTTTGCCGCAGGATTTATGGTGCTCACCATCGAAAAAGCTAGCTTATACAGCATAACCGAGGCGAGTTCGGAAGCCACTGCAAAAGTAATCGCCAAAGACGTCGAGAGGACCATGTTGGAAGGCAGGGCTGATATCACGAAGTCCCTGATTGACGACCTGAAGGGTGACAGCGGTATTGAGGAGATTGAGGTCCTCAACCATGAAGGCCGTCCGGCGTTTTCTCCTCAGGCCCCTGTTATTGAATCCGACCAGATAAAAAAAATACGGGAGACAAAGGCCCCGCTGCTTATAAGGGATGTAAAGAAGCTAACCTTCTACAAACCACTTGAAAACAAGACGAAATGCAAAACGTGCCATGCACAGGCGCCCGATATCATGGGCGCTGTCAAGATATCCATATCAATCGAGAAAGAATATAACAAGGCCGTTAACCTCATCATTATTGTAATCCTTGCAACTGTCCTGGCCTGTTTCTGCTTCAGCATAATACTGTGGATGATGATACGGAAGATGGTGATAACCCCCATCAAGACGCTGGAAGATGCAGCACTGAAACTGGCAGATGGCGACATGGCCTTCAATATCGACATCAAGAGCAGGGACGAGATCGGCAGGATGAGCAAGGCATTGAAGGATTCGGTGCTGTCGGTTTCGGGAATCCTGCAGCGGGTGAAAGACATATCCTCCAGGATCACGCGCGTTGCGGAGGAGGTTGAGAAGGAGTCGAAGAACATTGTTGACGGGACCATGCTGGAGTCCGAGGCAATCGCGAACATTTCTACCTCGATCGAGGAGATGAATGTGGCGGTCTCCGAGATTGCAGACGGAACAGACGGTTTGGCGGCATCTGCCGAGGAGACAGCGGCCTCCATGGAGCAGATGGTCAGCAGCATTACCCAGATTACGAGCGGCACGCAGGACCTGTCGGTTGCTGTGGAGTCGACGTCGTCTTCCATCGAGCAGCTTTCTGCAACGATCAAGGAGGTTGCCGGAAGTGCAGCTGAACTGACCGCGTCTGCTGAAGAGACCCAGTCCGCAATCATTGAGATTTCTGCCTCGGTCAAGGAAGTTGAGCAGAATGCCAAGGAGTCTGCACGGCTGTCCGACAGGGTAAAGAACGATGCCATTACCTTCGGCATGACTTCTGTCGAAAAGACGATAGCCGGGATGCAGCAGATCAAAGTGTCTGTTGAAAAGACAGCTGAATCCATTACCAAGCTGGGGGGACGGTCTGAAGAGATCGGCAAGATACTGAATGTGATTGACGACATAACGGACCAGACGACCCTCCTGGCCCTGAATGCAGCGATTCTTGCTGCGCAGGCCGGGGAACACGGAAAGGGTTTTTCAGTTGTTGCTGATGAAATAAAAAGCCTCGCTGAAAGAACCTCAATGTCGACCCAGGAGATAGCTACGCTCATCCAGACCGTGCAACAGGAGGTGGGCGATGCAGTTTCAGCAATGCAGGAAGGGCTGAAGTCTGTGGAAACAGGGTTCAAGGTGACCAGTGAAGCTGCTGATGCGCTCCGGAAGATTGTTGAGAGTTCCAAGAGGTCCTATGACATGGCAGCTTCGATTGAGCGGTCAACTGCCGAACAGGCGAAGGCGACAAAGGTGGTTTCCGAAGCGATGGAGCGGGTGCTCGGCATGGTCAGCCAGATAGCAAAGGCCACGAACGAGCAGAACAAGGGGATCCAGCTGATCATGAAGGCAACGGACAAGATGGCCGATGTTTCTAAGCACGTCAGGACCGCCACGAATGAACAGTCCATGAACAGCAAACAGATATCACAGGCCGTCGAGCTCGTGTCCGACAAGAGTCAGCAGATATCAAGGGCAATCAACGAACAGAAGATCGGTTCCAACCAGATATGGACGTCCATAGAAAAGATAAAGGACATCCCGAAGGGAAACAAGGACCTTGCATTCAAGCTGAACACGGTCCTGAAACAGCTGCACAAGGATTCCGAACTCGCACTTCTGGAGATGGACAGATTCAAGTTTTCTGAGGAATCTTCCGACGTCCTGCTCCGGTTCGGCATTGTGCCTCTTGAATCGCCTGCCGAGATGTTCAGAAAATTCAGTCCGCTCTCAGCGTATCTGGCGAGGAAGCTGAGCAGGAAATGCGAACTGAAGGTGGCAGTCGATTTCCAGGGGGCAATAAATGACGTCGGCAAGGGCATAACCCAGCTATGCTTCCTGACCCCGTCGACCTATGTGGAAGCCCAGAAGAAATACGGCGTGAAGGTGCTGGTAAAAGCACTCAGGGATGGCAAGCCTTTTCAGCACTCAGTGATTGTGGCGAAGAACGACAGCCCGATAAATGCGCTAGAGGATTTAAAGGCGCGTTCCTTTGCCTTTGGAGATATTCATTCAACGTCGAGTCACATTGTGCCGCGGGGGATGCTGCTTTCGGCAGGCGTTGACCTTAAAGACCTTGTTTATTACAACTACCTCGGGCATCATGATGACGTTGCCCGAGCTGTCCTCAGCGGGGATTTTGATGCGGGTGGTGTCATGGAGTCGACCGCGTATAAATTCAAGGACATGGGACTGAAGTTCATAAAATTTTCTGATGATATCCCTGAGTTCAACATCTGTGTTTCAGCAGGCCTTGACGCGGCCGTTGCATCAGCGATCAAGAATGCACTGACTTCGCTGAACGACGGTACCCCTGAAGGCGCCTCGATCCTGAAGTCCATAAACGGGAGCTATACGGGTTTCGTTGAGGCTTTTGACGAAGAGTATAATAACGTGAGACAGATGATGGTAAAGATGGGGCTGCTGTGAAAAAACGTCCCGAGCTTGTTTTGAGAAAGAAACGTATAAGGAGGGGTTCATGAACGGATTGACAGCTAAGCCGGTACGGGTGAAGTCCAGATGACGGCACGGAAATCAATAACCTTTAAATTTATCGCCACGGTTTTTGTTATTCTCCTCATCGGACAGGCCGCCGGTTCTGTCCTGCTCATTATGAATGTCAAATCAGCGCTTTTTGATTCCCTCCAGAAACGGATGAACAGGGCCGCTGCTATGACTGCGGGAGTGAGTTCCGGGCCTATTCTCAGCAATGATTACTCGCTCATCGATACCTATGTCGATGAGATTGCCAAGGACGAGGCAATATCTTCGGTCCACATCACTGACAGCAAAGGGACGACCATCAGAGAAAAAGTGAAATCAGACGAATCGGATATAAAAACGGTCAACCCATTCCTGTTCAGAAAAGCGATGTCTGTGAAAACACCGATATCCGCCGGCGGCGGGGCTTTGGGCGAGGTCACTATTGACTACAACGCACGGGCGATAAATGAGAGCCTTTCACGGAGCATGATTATAATTGTTCTCTTTCAGGGGATCATGCTCCTCCTGATCGGTCTTGGCATGGTGCTGCTGTTCAACCGTAATGTCAAACGGCCGGTATTGCAGATAAACAAGACCCTCGAAAAGATAACCATGGGAGATCTTTCGGCCGACGTGCCTGACCTTGGCGAGAACGAGATCGGCAGCATCGCAAAAGGGGTTGCTTTTCTTGCTGAGCG
>JBBIUL010000225.1:0-3616 GCA_037440265.1 Nitrospira sp.
CAATTTTTTAATTATCAGATAATTTCATAAATGAAATTCGGGAAGAAAAGTTTTCAGGAGATGAGTAAGAACTAATAAGTCTGAAGGAAATAAGGAATATACTGTTTTTGCAGAATGTTTAAACAGATTCTAAAGACCAAAGATTATCTCTCTTTCCTCCATATCAACCTTGTCCACCCTCAGGGTGAGTTCCTGACCGATCCTGAATGAACGCTTTGAATGCCTTCCATAGAGCCGCATGGTCCTGTCATCATACTGGTAGAAGTCATCTGTCAGGTTTGATATATGGAGAAACCCCTCAACATAAAAATCCTTCAGTCTCACTTTCAGGCCGAATGATGTCACTCCCACAATCTTTGCGGCAAACGCTTCTCCAAGCTTGTCCCTCATGAACCAGACCCTCATGGCATCTATGACTTCCCGCTCAGCATCATCGGAAAGACGCTCCATGTGCGAAGAGTGAAACGCAATATCAGGAAGTATGCTCTCAAGCTCTTTGATCCTCTTTTCCATGAGGTGCTTCTTTGTCAGGATTTCTCTCAGAATCCGGTGGACAACAAGATCGGGATACCGCCTGATCGGCGAGGTAAAGTGTGTGTAGCAGGTTGACGCGAGACCGAAATGGCCTGCGTTAATAGTTGAATACCGAGCCTGTTTGAGACTCCTTAAAACAATGTAATTGACCGTCTCTTCTTCAGGCTTGTCCTTTATCGCCCTGAGCAGCGCTGAAAAATCGCCCGGTTTGAACGTTTTTTTTGAGAATCTCCCGAGATGCCGCACCACCTTGAAGATATCTTCGAGCTTCATCGGGTCAGGCTCTTCATGGATCCGGTAAATGCTCGGCAGGCCGCGCTTCTCTATGTATTCAGCAACTGCCTCATTCGCCGCAATCATGAATTCCTCAATCATCATATGGGCAAAATTCCTCTCTGCCCTTATAATCGCCTCAGGGTTTCCCTGAAGATCAAGGAGTATTTCCGGCTCCGGCAGATCAAAGTCGAGGCTGCCCCTCTCAAGCCTGCCTGATCTCAAGACCCCGCAGAGTTCACCCATGAGTTCAAAGTCCTTCAGGAGATAATTATACTTTTCACGTTCTTCCTTATCCTGGTCTATGAGTATTTTCCTAACCGACGTATAGGTCATCCGCTCATCGCTTTTTATAACGCTCGGATAGAACTTCGCATGCAACCGTTTGCCATAACGGTCAAAATCCATCTCAACCGTAAAGGAGAACCTGTCGACCCCGGGTCTGAGGCTGCAGAGGTCTTCTGAAAGCTCCTTTGGCAGCATGGGGATTACCCTGTCAGGGAAATAAACGCTCGTTCCCCGCTTTCTTGCCTCGGCATCCACAGGGCTGTCCCACGGGACATAAAACCCGACATCGGCAATATGAACCCACAGCCGGTAGCCGTGTTCCATGAGACTGACCGAGACTGCATCGTCAAAATCCTTTGCCATCTCACCGTCGATAGTAACAGTCGGCAGAGACCGCAGATCCTTTCTCCTCGGCAGTCCGGAATCGGAAATTTCAAGCGTGTATGCACCCTTGGCCGCCTCGCTGACTTTTTTCGGAAACCGTCTCGGGAGATTGAATTCATCGATGATAGCTTCAACATCGGCCCTGGGGTCTTCCGGCTTCCCGATTATTTTTATAACCTTTGCGGAAGGAGGCCTGTTTCCTGACGGAAAACTGATTATCTCTGCCAGCACATTATCACCATGCCTGGCGTCTCCCCTGTCTTCCGGAGCAATATAGAGGTCAAACGGAATGTTCCTGTTTTTGGGTTTTACAAAGGCAGCCTTCCGTGTAATGTCCATTCTTCCTGCTACCTTTGTATATACCCTGTCAAGTATCCTGATGATGCTGCCGTCGCGTCTCTTGGGATTTTCGATCCTGGCAATTACCCTGTCACCGTTCATGGCGCCCAGTGTTGCCCTCGGCGGTATGAACACATCCCGTTCGCCGGGCTTCTCAGGAACAACAAACCCGTAACCATCGCGGTGGGCCTCAAAGTAGCCTGTAGTAAGACTCATGGTATCAGACGGGCCGTATAAACCCTTGCGGGTCAGTATGATCTCTCCGGATGCAAGCATTTCACGGAGTATCCTCTTCAGCCGTCTTCCTTCAGGCTTTCCCAGGTCCATAACGCGCATAAGATCCCTGAATGAGAGAGGCTTTGAGATCCTGTGTCTGAAAACACCGGATACGGTTTCTTTGTTAATCATTTCACTCAGCCTCAGGGGGACGCCTGTCTGTGCGTTTACTTCCGGGACCAGTTGCCGTTCGGGGCCTGAATCCACCAGCCCTTCTTTGCCGCATCCCGTCTGATGGCTGCAAACTGCTCAACTGCCTGAGGCAGCACCTGCTTCATGTTTTCATCGTTCTGCGGCAGTCTGTTAAGTCGTATTATTGCCTTTGCCATACCTTCCATGACCGTTCCCCTGTTCTGATTCTCCATATCAAAAATCTTTTTGTCTGCAGCAGACAGCGCCTTGTCACGGACAACAAGAAGCCCGCTGTTGCCCTCGCCGACCGCTCCACTGTCACGCAGCCTGTCAGTGTCGGCAATCCTCGCGCCCATATCCTGATACGCGTTGACCACATCGGGCATCTTCCTTACGATATCTGCAATCTTGTCTGCCATGCCTGCTTCCTGTGCATAGGCAGAAGAGACGAATTCAAACCTCAGGGAACTTTCGGGTTTGCCGGCAGGTTTGTTTTCGGGCTGTTTCTGTTCGGGCTTGCCGTCAGTTGACATCAGTTCCTTCTCAAGCGCCTTGTAGGCCTCTTTTACATCCTTTTCCGGAAAGTAGATATTGACGGTTATCACCGCACATGAGGCGATAATGAAGAGCAATGCTCCGGTCAAAAACCTGATCCTTCTTTTCATGGTGTTTCCTCCTTTTGTTCTGTGTATCATTTGCACGTTCTGTTATTCCTTTTTCGCCCTCTCTGCGGCCTGAAGGATTGTCCACATCAGGTGGTCAATCGATATCCTGTTGTTAAAAGGCGCCACCTTGACAGACAGATCCTGAATACCGAAAAAATTCCTGTTCGATATCTCGAGTTCCCTGAAAATCAGAAATCCCTTCTGGATATACAGACTCATGATTCCCTTGTCAAACCTCCTGTCTCCAAGGTATGCCCTGACCGACGGGCCCCCGATCTTCTGGAGGAACTCCCTGCTTATCTTTGTCTTCTCCTCGCGGTCGCTGTACGTCCAGAAATCCGCCTTTCCGATAAGCCCGGGGAGCGCTGCTCCGCTCCCCTTCAGAGTTGCGATGCCGTCAATCCTGCCAGAGATATAACCCCTGATCGGCTCGATATTGTCACAGAGCTTCGTCAAACTCATATTGTCCAGTATTATGCCGGCAGTGTAATTCAGGCCCTCGCTCATATCAACTACTGCCGAACCGTTCAGTTCCCCTCCAAATATGTTAGCACTAAATCTTCCGATGTTCAAAATGCTTCCTTCCTGTTTTATCCAAAAATTGACATCTTCAAATAATCTGAACCCGTACTCAAATGATCCTATGGTTATCCTGTTATATCCCTCATAACTGTCCTGCTTCAGATACTGCTGCTTGACACGTTCAAAATCCTCTTTTTCAAAAG
>JBBIUL010000226.1:0-3612 GCA_037440265.1 Nitrospira sp.
CTATAAGGGCTTTTCGTAAATCCTGTATTTCTTGTACAGCCTGCCGTTGCCCATCTCGATAATCCTCTGTACAGGGACATTGTCTTCCAGGATCCATGACGACTCGACCCGCTTGTATCCTCCCTTTCTCAGCCCCCTGAACCCTTCACGGTAGAGCAGTGCATCAACGCCCCGGTTCCGGTACTCTTCCCTGATCCCGAGCAGGAGCAGTCTGACATCAGCAATTTTTTTTGAATGAAAAAGCGCCTTGAGAATTGTCAGAGGATTGAGTTTTCCCTTCATCTGTCTCAGCACAACGTTGAAATCAGGCAGCATGCCGAGGAAGCCGACCGGTGCTCCCTGGTCCTCTGCAATCAGAATAAGGTCAGGTATCGCAATCTGCTTGAGCCGCTCACTGGAATAATGAAGCTCCTCGTCAGTCAGCGGGATAAACCCCCAGTTTTTCTGCCACGCTGAATTATATATCTCTTTGAATATCATCATGTCTTCATTGAACTTCGCTTTTCTGATCGGCCTTACCGTTATCCCCTTTTTCACGGCAATGTCGGCCACCCTCAGTATTTTTTCCGGGAGGCTGTCTGTTACCTCATGGATATATCCGAACAGGTCCTTCACCTTTACAAATCCGTACTGTTCGCAGAGGTCGTTGTAGTATGGCGGGTTATAGGGTGTCATCAGCATCGGCGGCTCATCAAAACCTTCGAGGAGCATCCCGCATTCCTCATTCGTCGAAAAACTCATCGGTCCGCGCAAGACATGCATGCCTTGTTTTGCAAGATGCTCCGACCCCCTGTTAAAGAGTTCGCCTGAAACAGCCGGATCATTGATGCTTTCGAAAAAACCGAAAAACCCGACCTGCTCTCCATGGAACTCGTTGTGATGCCTGTTGATGCACGAGACAATCCTTCCGACATTCCGTCCGGCTTTTCTGGCAAGGAAATATTTTGCTTCAGCATGGCGGAAAAAAGGGTTCTTGCCGGAGAAATGGGCCTTCAGCTCCCTGATGAGAGGAGAAGCAAAAAACGGGTCGTCTGCATAAAGCGAGAACGGAAGTTTTATGAATTCACCGAGGTCTCGATGCTGAACCTCAATGATCTCGAGCATTTACCGGATGATGCCCAGGGCCTTGCCGACTTTCTCAAAGGCATGCAACACCTTGTCAAGATGTTCGTCGGTATGCGTTGCCATATAGCTCGTCCTGATAAGGGCCTTGCCGTTTGCAACCGCCGGGCTGACCGCAACATTGGCAAACACGCCTTCCTGCTGCAGCATCATGGCCATTTTAAAGGCCACCAGGTCATCACCGACAAGCACCGGGATGACCGGCGTTTCGCTCAGGCCGAGGTCGAAACCGAGTGACTTCAGGCCCTCGTGCATCCTCCGCGTATTTTTCCATAATCTTTCTATGCGTTCCGGTTCGCTTTCGATAATATCGATCGCGGCACTCACTGATGCAACTGAAGCAGGCGGAGGGCTCGCGCTGAAGATCAGTGCGCGGGCAAAATGCTTTATATAATGGACCACTTTTTCTTCGCCGGCAATAAACCCTCCTATGGAGGCAAGCGACTTGCTGTATGTCCCCATGATGAGATCGACTTCTTTCTCAAGGCCGAAATGTTCGGCAGTCCCCCTGCCTGTCTTGCCGAGCACCCCGATCCCATGGGCGTCATCAACCATCACGCGCGCATCGTATTTTCCTGCCAGTTCCACAACAGCGGGGAGATTAATGATGTCTCCCTCCATGCTGAAGACGCCGTCGACCACCACAAGCTTCCTGCGGTTCTTGTTTTCCCGGAGGATCCTTTCAAGGTCCGTCATGTCATTATGCCTGAACTTCCGCACCTCGCCATAAGAAAGCCTGCAGCCGTCGATAATGCTCGCATGGTCCATCTTGTCGATGATAATCAGGTCGTCTTTGCCGATAAGCGCGGATATGACACCGAGGTTTACCTGAAATCCTGTTGAAAAGATAAGAGCAGCTTCCTTCCTGATAAACCCGGCAAGCTTCTCTTCAAGCTTCACATGGATATCGAGGGTACCGTTGAGGAATCTTGAACCGGCGCACCCTGAGCCGTACTTTCTGACCGCCTCAATCGTGGCCTCCTTGACCTTCGGGTGGTTGGTCAGTCCAAGGTAGTTGTTTGAGCCGACCATAATCATCGTTCTGCCGTCTATAGTGACCTCAGGGTCCTGTGCGCTCTCGATCATCCGGAAGTAGGGGTACATCCCTGCTGCCATAAGCTCCTTTGCTTTCGTGAACTTATAGCATTTATCGAATAGATCCGAGCTTTTCTCTACAGCCATCGCTGCATTCTGTACCAGTCTGCTGTCCATTGTATCCCTTCCTCTAAAGTTATACGAGGGGTGAACCCCAATTCACGCGCTGCCTTGCCGGGGTCGCAGGTCCAGTTGGAGTACTTGAAGTCCCTGACCCGGTCTCTGTTGATTATACCCTTTTTGTCAATCTTCTCGCCCAGTGCAGCCAACACGGGCATAAGCGCCAGCGGCAGCCTGATCCTGAAGACCTTTGAGCCAAGCGCCGAGGATATTTTCCTCACCATTTCCTCGTTCGTATAAATCATGCTGTCAGAGAGAAAATATGTTTCATTCTCAGCCGTCTCACTCTCTGCTGATACTATTATACCCTCAACAAGGTCTGCAACAAAAATCAGTGAATAATAACACTTCCCCCAGTACGGATAAAAACCTTTTTTTATCGATTTGAACAATAAAAAAAAATCCCTGTCCCTCGGACCGTAGACTGCCGGCGGACGCAGTATCGTCACCGGCAATTGTCCCCTGCAGTCAAGGACAGCGCCTTCTGCCCTGAGCTTGCTCCTGCCGTAAGCGGAAACAGGCATCGGGGGCGAATCCTCCTGTACCGGCCTCCCGTTGCTGCCGGGACCGACCGCAGCAAGGCTGCTCAGGAAGACAAACCTGCGGACTGCAGGGTTCTGCTCAGCCACCACCTGCAGTAATTTTTCCGTATTCTCTGTATTTGCACTGAAGAATGCCTGCTCTGAAACAGCCTTGGTAAGACCGGCAAGATGAAATATGTAATCAAATCCGGTAATACCTCGGGAATATGATGCAGGATCAGACAGATCCCCGTACAGGCAGTTTATCCTGAGAGCCGAAATCCACCTGAGGTCTGCCGTCTTTCTTGCGATACAGGTCACCTCATAGCCTTTTCTGATAAGCGCTTCCACGAGATGACTCCCTATGAAGCCGGCAGCTCCTGTAACAAGGGCTTTCATAATGGTATACGTATTGTCAGGGAAAGAGACAGAAAGAGTCAAGCAGAAACGCTGTGTTTCCGGGACAGGGGAAACCCTTCATATTTCAGCTGAATTAAGCTACTATAATGCAAATGAATTTCGAAAGGAGACAGAGATGTCCAGAACATTCAGCATAGTTATGTCGTTTGCCCTTTTGATGTTATGCGGTGCTGTCGCAGGAGCAGAACCAGATATGCAGGACGGGTTGTGGGAAATAACCACAAAGGTCGACATGCCCGGAATGCCGGTTGCCATGCCGCCGATGAAACATACCCAGTGCCTTACCCGCAAGGATTATGTCCCCCAAAAACAGGAACAGGGAGAGGAATGCAAG
>JBBIUL010000227.1:0-3595 GCA_037440265.1 Nitrospira sp.
ATCTGGCAATGCTTTTTGCCCTACCATAAGGCACGGATTGAACATCTGTCGAGTCATTGCACCGGGGTCGGCTGGCGTTTGTCTGCCATCGAGGTCGCATCAAAGGATGATTCCTATAACTTCCCTGCAAATACGTTTGCCGGAGGTATTAATCATATCTGCTGTTTTTCCGGAAAATCCTATCACTCCCTGACAGCGAAAGAAATCCACAGCAAAGTCATGAAGGTACTGAAAGAGCTTAATCCGGATGTTGTTTTTGCCCCTGCTCCTGCGTTTCCCGAGGGCATGGCAGCCTATTGCTACCGGCTGCTGCGTGCAAGCACCGCGGTTATGATGGACGATATGTGGGAGGGAAGCGATGCCAGAGGAATACTTAAAAGAACCGCAAAAAAGCTCATCAACAAAAATATCGACGCGGCATTTATTCCTGCGCAGTCCCATGCCGCCTATTACAACCGGATGGGCTTTCCGGAGGAGAGGATTGTCTTTGGCGTTGACGTCGTTGATAATGAGTTCTTCAGAGCAGGGACCGATAGGGTACGCGCTGAAGAGAAGGCTGCCAGAAAATCTGTGGGACTTCCTGATAATTACTTTCTCTTTGTTGGCAGGTTCCTGCCAAGAAAAGGACTGGAACACCTGATAGAAGCGTACCGTCTCTATCGGGACAAAAAAGAGGCCTCCCCGTGGGAACTTGTCCTGGTCGGAGATGGAACCCACCTCGATCAGATAAAAAAACGTGCTGAACACACACCGGGTATATCATTTACCGGCCCGCTTTTTGGAAATGACCTTTGCATCTATTACGGACTTGCCCGTGTGCTTATTGTTCCGAGCGTAATCGAGCCCTGGGGACTGGTGGTAAACGAAGCCCTGGCATCGGGCCTGCCGGTAATTGTCAGTTCTGGCTGCGGATCTGCTAAGGCATTGGTGCATGAAGGCCGCAACGGATGGATATTCGGGACTTCTGACATACATAGTCTGACTGACAAAATGCTGCTCGCTTCTGAACAGTCTCCTGAAGCGCTTGGGAAAATGGGGACACAATCCAGACAGATTATTTCAGAGTGGTCGCTGGACAGGTTCAGCGATGGGGTAAAAAAGGCAGTTGAAATCCCCCGACGTGCACCGGCTGGGTTCATGTCAAACATTATTACAAGACTCTGGAAAGGGCGCGTCAGGATCAATTAATTATGAAAGTCCTTCTCATTCATAACTATTACCAGTCTGCCTCACCCTCCGGCGAAGATGCCGTATTCAGCAATGAGGCAGTCCTCCTGAGAAAACGGGAAATAGAGGTAATCACCTATACACAGCACAATGATGATCTGCTCACCGATAACGGCAGTCTCGGCAGGGCCCTCAATGCTGTCTGGTCGAGAAAAACATACCATGAGGTCTCTGCGCTCATCAAAAGGGAGAGGCCCGATATCGCCCATTTCCATAATATCTGGTACCTCGTATCGCCCTCTGCCTATTATGCATGCAAAGATGCAGCGGTGCCGGTTGTTCAGACGCTTCATAATTTCCGCATGTTCTGCGTCAATGGGCTGCTGCTCAGGGACGGGAGGGTATGTGAAGACTGCATCGGCACAGTTCCCTGGCGGGGTATGCTCTACAGCTGCTTCCGGAACTCGCGGCTTTTATCGGTCCCGGTTGCCGCAGCCGAACTCATCCACAAGGCTAAAAATACCTGGCACGAGCAGATCGATGCATATATAGCGCTCACCGGGTTCGGGAAAAAGAAATTTATTGAATGCGGCCTCCCTGCAGAGAAAATCTTCGTCAAACCAAATTTCCTGCCAGATCCACCCTCCCCTGTCACTGAATCATCCGGTTATGCCGTTTATGCAGGCAGGTTGTCCGAAGAAAAGGGTCTTGGGGTGCTTATGGACGCTTTCGAACACCTCACATCCTCCCATCTCACCACCCCGTTCTTCTCTCTGAAAATAATCGGTGATGGGCCGCTGAAAGACATGGTGAGCGGAACATGTGAAACACTGAACAGGGGGCAAAATAGAGATGAGAAGACAGCAACGATAAAATTCCTCAACAGAAAAAGCCATGCAGAATGTATGGATATTCTCTCTAAAGCAGGCTTTCTGATTCTGCCGTCTGTCTGCTATGAAAACTTCCCTCTCTCCGTTGTCGAGGCTTTTGCCTGCGGAAAGCCGGTTGTCGCCTCAAGGCTCGGCGCCCTTGCTGAGATCGTGCAGGATAAGAAAACAGGACTTCTCTTTGAACCGGGCAATCATGCAGACTTTGCCGAAAAGATCAGATGGATGGTCGATCATGTTGACGCACGCACTGAGATGGGCAGAAATGCCCGGGCCGAGTTCGAGAGCAAATATACTGCGGAACACAATTTTGAGACGCTCATGAATATTTATGAACAGGTGTTGACTTAAGCCATTATGTCCTTCGAAACCATTCTAAGTTATCAGATTTCAACAAAAACAATTCAAGACTGCATTAATGAAATAGTTGACTGGGTGAACGGGGAAGGACAACAGAAATACCTTGTATGCGCCAATCCTCATTCATTGGAAGTTGCACAAACAGACCTTCTGTTTGAAAAAGCCATTAAGAATGCCGATCTCGTTGTCCCGGACGGCATCGGCGTTGTTCTTGCCTCGAAAATACTCGGCGGAAATATCCGCAAAAGGATAACCGGCACTGACATCTTCCTTAAATTAAGCGAAGAGCTTAACAAAAAGATGAAATGCAGTTATTTTTTTCTTGGTTCCACCGGAGAAAACCTTGCTGCACTAGAGTTAAAAATGAAAAAGGAGTTCCCGAACATCGTAATAGCCGGAACTCACGCACCGCCTTTCAAAACTGACTTCACAGTCGAAGAAATCAGGACCATGATCGATGCAGTAAACAAGGTCCAGCCCGATGTGCTCTGGGTCGGCATGACCGCACCAAAGCAGGAAAAGTGGATTTATGCCCACCGGGGGAAACTGCAGGTAAAATGCATCGCCGCTGTCGGGGCAGTGTTCGATTTTTATACCGGCCGCGTAAAGAGATCCCATCCGGTCTTTCAGCATATGGGACTTGAATGGCTCCCGCGCTTTCTCAGACAGCCCGGCCGTTTATGGAAAAGAAACCTCATATCAAATCCCCGTTTCTTATTGAGGGTGATCAAGAGCAGGTTCTCTGTTCATGCATAAATCACAGCAAATCAACGATCTTCTCCTGAAGCTTCTCAATCCGGCTGCCAGCCTGGAGAGTCTTCCCCCTGAAATTGAAAATCCCGATGAGATCATTCTCAAAGCAGTAACGCACAACGTGCATCTGCACGTGTATGCCGGACTGCTCTGCCGCCGTGATGAGATACTAAAGGAGAATAATGGACTCAATACGCTCTTCAACAAATTAAAAGTTCTCTACCTCAACAATCTTCCCCGGGCTGTCAGGCAGGAACTTGTTCAGAACAACATTGTTGCTTCGCTTCACAGAGAACAACTACCTGCGGTCATATTCAGGGGGACTGCCATAGCAAAGGAGCTGTACGGAGACCCTTACTGCAGGACAGCCTCTGACATCGACATTTTGATCAGACCATCCGATATCTCAAACGTTGATTCGATCCTTC
>JBBIUL010000228.1:0-3568 GCA_037440265.1 Nitrospira sp.
TTGGATACGATGATGCGATCTATGCAACCCTCAGGCTGCTCGAAATACTCAAAGAGAATGAGCAACCCTACAGCCTGAAAAAACTCCTTGCAGGTCTGCCTGAGGTTTATTCAACCCCTGAAATACGCTTTGACTGCGACGATAATCTGAAGTTTGTCGTAACAGAAAAAATCCGTGAAGCATTCAGGGACTACGAAGTCAACACGACTGACGGGGCAAGGATAAACTTTGGCGACGGATGGGGTCTTGTCAGGGCTTCCAATACTCAGCCTGCGCTTGTCCTCAGGTTTGAGGCACAGGCTAAAAAGAGACTGCATGAAATTCAGACGCTCGTTGAAACAAAATTGCAGGAAGCAATAAAAAACCAGAAGACAACTCGTAATTCATAGTAAATTAGTTGATAGCTCATAGTTCATGGCTCTTAGCTCAAAACAAAAAGCTGTCAGCTAACTGGCTGACAAGCTCAAAAGCTCATTGCAAAAAAGTTGAAGGATGAGAGGGCTTGCTGCTTCCTCCTTATGACAATGGTGACTTCCGTTCTTTCATTCGTGTATACTTTGTAGCGGTGGACTTCGAACCTATAGACATGGAGGTAACTGCATAAATGCGTTCTGACAACCTTGACAATCTGCTTCATACAATAGAAAAAAGATCGGCATCCGTCGGGATTATAGGGCTGGGGTATGTCGGCCTTCCGCTTGTCATCGAGTTTATCCGTGCTGGTTTCTCTGTCAGGGGCTTTGACCTCGATGCAAAGAAAATCTCCTCTCTGAAAAAAGGGGCAAGCTATATCAAACATATTCCCTCTGAAAAGATCAGGGCTGTCAACAGGACAAAACGATTCCTTCCCACCACTGACTTTTCACTCATAAAAAAAACCGACTGCCTCCTTATCTGCGTACCGACTCCGCTGAATGAATACCGGGAACCTGATATTTCATATGTAATTAATACGACTGAAACCATAAGCCGCTATCTGAGAGCCGGACACCTGATCATCCTCGAGAGCACCACCTATCCGGGCACAACCGATGAAGACATGCGGCCTATACTCGAAAACACCGGGCTCAGGGCAGGCAAGGATTTCTTTCTTGCCTATTCTCCCGAGCGCGAAGACCCCAACAGCCCTAACTTCACCACTTCAACAATTCCGAAGGTGGTAGGCGGCTACACAGCGACATGCCTCAGGGCTGCAACTGCACTCTATGATACCGTGATAGTAAAGACCGTGCCTGTTTCATCCACAAAAGTGGCTGAAGCAAGCAAGCTCCTTGAGAATATCTACCGGGCGGTGAATATTGCCCTTGTCAATGAGCTGAAGATGTGTTTTGAGAGGATGGGGATCGATGTCTGGGAGGTTATCAATGCCTCAAAGACAAAGCCCTTCGGGTTTCAGGCATTCTATCCCGGGCCAGGACTGGGGGGGCATTGCATACCGATTGACCCCTTCTACCTCACCTGGAAGGCCCGCGAATATGACTTCCAGACGAAGTTTATAGAGCTTGCCGGAGAGGTCAATATCAGCATGCCTTATTATGTCGTCAGAAAAGTGGTTGATGCACTCAATGCGAACGGAAAAAGCATACGGGGTGCCCGTATACTTATCCTCGGGCTTGCCTATAAGAAAGACATTGACGACGTCAGGGAATCGCCTTCGCTCAAGCTCGTCACGCTCCTGAAGAAAAAAGGCGCAAAGGTTGATTACAACGACCCGCATGTGCCGAAAACCCACAAGATGAGGGAGTATGACCTGAAGATGTCTTCCGTGCCCCTGACCGCAAAGAGCCTCGGGAGCTACGACTGCGTGCTGATCTCAACCGACCACTCAGCATATGACTACAAGTTCATTGTAAAAAACAGCAGACTCGTAGTAGACACCCGGAACGCAACCGCAAAGATAAAATCGAAAAAGATCGTAAAAGCATAACATCGGAATTTTAAAAATGAAAATTCTCGTTACCGGCGGAGCAGGCTACATAGGAAGCCATATGGTCAGGACCCTGGGAGAAAAGGGAGGCCATGAGATCATCGTTCTGGACAACCTGTCAACAGGCCACAGGGATTCCGTCCTGAACGGGCGGCTTGTCGTAGCAGACCTTGCTAACTCTGAAACCCTTGACAGGCTTTTCAGCACAGAAGGATTCGATGCGGTCATCCACTTTGCTGCACATATTGTTGTCGATGAATCAGTCAGAAACCCTCTCAAATATTACAAAAATAACTTTTCAAACGCCCTCAACCTGATCGATGCCTGCGTCAGACATGATGTCACTAATTTCATATTCTCCTCAACTGCGGCGGTCTACGGGATACCCGACAGGGTCCCGGTTACGGAAGAAATCCCTCTCCTGCCTATAAATCCCTATGGCTCGTCAAAGCTCATGGTCGAGCAGGCTCTCAAAGACGTAAGCAATTCATCTGGCCTGAGGTATGTTGCCCTCAGGTATTTCAATGTGGCCGGCGCTGATGCACAGTCAAGGATTGGTCAGAAATACAAGGATGCAACCCATCTCATAACTGTCTCACTCAGGGCAGCGC
The DNA here is from genome assembly GCA_037440265.1 of Nitrospira sp. Taxonomy (GTDB): domain Bacteria; phylum Nitrospirota; class Thermodesulfovibrionia; order Thermodesulfovibrionales; family UBA6898; genus JBBIUL01. The sequence goes on from JBBIUL010000228.1 coordinate 2,539, forward strand.
TTGGCAAGAGAAAGCAGCTCAGCATATTCGGTACTGATTATAATACTCCTGATGGCACCTGCATCAGGGACTATATCCATGTAGATGATCTTATTGATGCGCATGTCCTGTCACTAGGCTATCTTTCTTCAGGCGGTAAGAGCAGGATATTCAACTGCGGATACGGTCATGGTTATTCTGTCAGGGAAGTGGTGGCAAAGGTCAAAGAAGTAACAGGCATTGACTTCAAGATTGTTGAAACAGGAAGGAGAGAAGGCGATCCCCCATCGCTGGTAGCTGATTCATCAAGGATCAGGAAAGAACTCGGATGGAAACCGTCCTTTGATGACCTCGGATATATCATACGGACAGCATGGGAATGGGAGAAAAAACTCAATGCAGAATGAAGAATGCATTCTGCATTCTTTATTCTAACTTCAGCAGCACCATACCCGAGATAGGGTCAAGCACCCTTTGCGCATCAACCCCTTCTATTTCGATAACAACCGCCTCAAGCACCAGAAATGTTGCTGAATTCTCCCTGAGGCATCCTATCTTTACCATATCTTTCTTCCCGAATGCCCCATGGAAATGCACCTTCGGCTCATCTCCCTGCCAGAAAATTGTCCCCAGGCCTACTACCTCATGGCTTTCTCCAAGATGCTTCCAAACCGGTGTTGGCGGAAACTCATCCTTCTCGGGTCCAACGACGATGCTGCCTTCTCTCATGCCGCCGATAAGATATACAACGGCTCCACGAATGTTCTCGTTTCTGGCAATCGCTACAAGATTGCCGAGCACATCATCCTTGTCTTCAAACCGTGCAACAACTACCCTTCCGGGCCTTCCAATCTGGTATTTCATGTTGCCTCCAGCTCTTTTATCTGTACATCTGCCGACATATTTCTGTGTTCAGGTTGTACAACAACAAAACACTGCATTTATGATAATGGTGGGCGATACTGGGTTCGAACCAGTGACCCCTGCCGTGTGAAGGCAGTGCTCTCCCGCTGAGCTAATCGCCCTTAGCGACCGTAATGCGTGAAGCGTG
>JBBIUL010000229.1:0-3553 GCA_037440265.1 Nitrospira sp.
GAAGCGGAGTATGCTCTTGAGCGGGCTGTCAGAATCAGCCCCAATAACCCGGAGTTGATGTGGGAGGCCGGCACATTCTGGCTTATCAATAACGCCCTTGACAAAGCTGCAACCTCACTCAGACAGTATCTCCTTCTACTTCCTGACAGACAAAATGAAGTTTATGACCTCGGCTGGAAGCTTCGTCTCGACAACAATTATATATTTTCAGCCCTTGTGCCGAATTCATATGTGTATCAGTCCAAATACCTGCTCTATCTTATCAACACCAAGCGGATCCATGAAACCGGGCCGGTCTGGTCCGCCATTGAAAAAGAAAACCTCGAAAAAAAAGTTTTTGTTGCCTATGTCAACGCGCTGATCAATAGCAGTGAATATGACCGAGCCGCGTCAGCATGGAAGGAGATAACCGGCAGAATGGACGAAAACACCGCCAGTGCTGATACCACTCTGGTATGGAATCCCCATTTCGAAAAAGAGATACTGAACGGAGGGCTTGACTGGATAGTAAACGAAGGAGAAGGGGTCGATGTGTTTCTCGATGATACCGTCCGCATGACCGGCAGCCGTTCAATCGGGGTCACTTTTGACGGCAAGCATAACCCCGATGTGACTATACTCCAGCAGGTTGTCCTTGTAAAACCGGGGACCAGGTATACGTTAAGAGGCTATGTCAAAACTTCATCGATCACCACAACAAACGGCGTATTCCTCGGGGTACAGGGCCACAACTGCAGCATGACATTAAAAAAATCTGATGCAATCACCGGCACCAGTTTCTGGAAAGAACTCTCGGTTGACTTCGAAACTCCCGATGGATGTAATGCTATAGTGATACGGGTCAGGAGGGAAAAATCAGCCAAGTTGGATAATAAAATTGAGGGGACAGCATGGATCGACGGGATAACCCTGAAACAGCAGGCAGATCTTCCGAAGAGCACTTACAAAAAGCTTTAGAGATAATAATCCAGTCTTACAAGGGCTTGCCTCCAGAGCAGCTTTACAGGGAAGCAACTCACTGTTTTGACGCGCTCATCGATATCTCCCATAATACCGACGCGGTAAAGGATTTTGCCTCGAGAAGAAAGACTGACCTCAAGTATCTTGTTGACGGAGCAAATTTCGTCATCTCGCAGATGCATTTTAATGCTGCGGGAAACTACTATGTTACCCTTGGAATACCCCAAAACTCGTCACCGGATGAGATAAAGGAAAGATGGAAAAGGCTCATGCTCCTTTATCACCCTGACCGGCAGACCGGACAGGAGGAATGGGTCTCAGAACGGGCTAAAAAGGTCAACGAGGCATATAATACGCTTAAGGATGAATCCAGAAGAACCTCATACAACAAAAAACTGCTGGATGAAAAAATCATTGCACGACCTGCATCTCAATCCCCGTCTTTGAAAAAAAGAACCCCTCTGAAGCGCACCAGCATGCAGGCCGTCAGTCCTTCCTGGGAGCGTACCAGACGATATTTCCCAAAGATACTGGTAGTCTTATACCTGCTGATAGCATTGTCGGTGATCGGTTTTATTTATTACCAGAATCGCTCCACACCCCTTGAGACAGCGCTCCGTCCGCAGGAAGCCGGTGTCTCTCAAAAAGCTCTACCGCCAATAGAGGAAAAAACAGACATTCCCATTCCCCCATCTGCTCCGGCAGAAAACAGCCGCGACACGGCAAAAAACACTTACCTTCCCCTTTCGACAGCAAACCCTTCGGCTGCTGAAACAAAACAGATGATTCCCCCTTATCCACAGACAGGGAAACAGCCAAAGAAAACTGTTCCATCTTCATATGAAACTGTGACTCCGGAGAAAACTGAATCAATCAGCCGGCAAGAACCCCTTTATTCACAAAAAGAGGTTAAGACAAGCATACTGAAACAGATTTCCAGTCCTATTCCTTCGCACCGTTCTGCCGAGCCTTCTTCAGTGAATGATGATGCAATGCGCGCAGTTCAGCCATTTGTAAAAGAAAGCACGAAAGGCCCGGAATCGCTGTCTGCTCCCCTGCATGATGTTCATGATAAGATTCAGAATCCTGAAAAGACTGCAACAATTTTGCAGCCGGCAGCGCCGCCCCCTGTTTTATCTCCCGCAAAATCGGACGCCATAACAAAAGATGAAATAGACGATTTTATCAGAAGATACGTAAACGCATATGAACGGAATGACCTTAATTCCCTGATGCTCCTGTTTTCAAGGTCTGCGGTTGAAAACAATACCCTGGACTTCAATGCGATACGCAATGCCTACCGGGTAACCTTCTCTGAAAAAATAAATTACTACAGACTTACGAACATAATCATTAAACTGGACGGAGATACTGCAAATGTAAACGGCAGCTACAGTATCAACCGATACAGCGCCCCTGAAAACAGGTGGATATCATACAAGGGAAGGATACACTGGTTAATTGCCAGAGAAAACAATTCACTTAAAATATTGAGGCTTAATTATGACAACTAACCTTCTCTCCGCTATTATCATACTCTCCGTACTATTCTTCGGCACCGTTGAAGTATGGTCTTCATCCATTATCCTGTTTCTCATTTTCTCACTAGGCCTTTTCTGGATATTCAGGAAAGAATACCTCCATTATCAAACAACGCCGACAGATAAACTGCTCCTTTCCCTGTGGGTCTGCTTTGTCTGTTATGGGCTGTTCCAGCTTCTGCCCCTGCCCTCTTTCATTCTGAAACTCATTGCCCCCACCTCTTTTGAGCTTCAGACATTTTACTCCCTTGATAGCAACCGATCCATGTCCCTCAGCCTCTCGCCCTATGCAACACGCACAGAATTGCTGAGGACCGTCGCCTTCTTTACTGCATTCTCAGTTGCGCTGCATAACTTTAAGGACAAAAGCAATCTGACTGCATTTCTAAAAATGATTCTTGTTTTCGGCTTTGTCCTTGCCGTATTCGCCATTGTTCAGAAAGCAACCTGGCACAGGGGCATCTATTGGTTCAGGGAACTGACTGTCGGCGGAACGCCTTTTGGATCGTTTGTCAACAGAAACCACTTTGCAGGGTTTGCCGGCATGCTTGTCCCGCTTGGATTAGGAATCACGTTTCTGCAGAAAACAAGGGAAAAAAGGATCCTGTTCGGATTTATCACCACCATTATCTCCGTCTCTGTTTTCTTCTCTCTTTCCCGCGGAGGCATAGTAGGGTTCTTCTCGGGCATTACCTTGTTCTCGGTTCTCATGCTGCAGAGCAGGGGCCAGGCAAAAAAAATATGGATCGTCGGTCTGTTTCTCATTGTCCTTGCATCTTATCTTATGTATCTCGGTATAGACCCTCTCATCGAGCGGTTCTACAAAACAGATGTGACAGGCGAAGAACGTCTTGTGGTCTGGGCTGCTACCTGGACTGCGTTTGCTGATTTTTGGTTCACCGGCTCGGGCATGGGTACGTTCATGAACATCTTCCCTCTTTATTCCCCACCATCTGTACAGAGCATTTACCAGCATGCACATAATGACTATCTTGAATTTATTCTTGAAAACGGCCTCATTGGCTCCCTGCTTCTTACCGGATTTGCCGTAG
>JBBIUL010000230.1:0-3536 GCA_037440265.1 Nitrospira sp.
ATAATTTACTGGTTATTATCATTACACTGGCATATGTGACTGCCTGCAGCACCAGCTACAAGGCAAAACCGCTTTCATTCAGGTCGCCTGATTCCTATCCGAATGCCCAGACCGTTGCAGGCACTATAGTAGCTGCCAGGGCTTATGTTGACCGGAACGAATCATCAGAGGCATTCGGCTTCGATGTCCGCGGGGCAGGAATGCTCCCGGTTCAGGTCGTCTTCGACAACCAGGGCTCAGGGCACCTTGAGATCAATGCTTCACAAACGTTTCTTGAAGATACGGAGGGCAACCTCTGGCCCGTTCTGCCGAGCAATATCGCCTACGAACGGGCAACAAAATACGCAAAGACAAAAGAGATATTCAAAGAGGGTGCGTATCAGGGGTTTCTCGGTGCTGTTGCAGGTGCTGTCATCGGCGCAGCTGTCGGGATCGTATCAGGAGGCAGCGTTGCTGAATCAACCGGCAAGGGAGCGGTAATCGGTGCAGCAGGCGGCGCAACGCTGGGTGGCGCAAAAGGATACTCGTCTGATGAAGCAAGAAGAAATATTATAGGTGACCTCAACCAGAAATCTCTTCAAAACCGGATTATAAGGCCGGGAGAGCTGGCCTACGGGTTTGTCTTTTTCCCCGGTGAAGCGCAGTCAGCAAAACTGCTGAGGCTTCAGCTTAAGGAGAGAGACAGAGGATCATCATCCGTTATCTTTCTGAAATTTTGAAATCCTAAGCGGAACGTTTTTTGAATATAATCTGCTTTAGATTGTGCATATTGACTGGATGCATGCACAAATCGTTTTCTGTTTGTCTGCTGCTGACACGATATATTTTTTCTTTTGAAACTGTTACACTACCTTCATGAAAAAAGTAGGTTTTGTCTATGACGACATCTTCCTGCGCCATGAAATGCCGTTTGGCCACCCTGAATCAAAAGACCGTCTCATCGCAATTACCGGTGCCCTGAAAAAAACAGCCCTCTGGGACCAACTCGACCACATCAAGCCAAAAAAAGCCGGCAAAGAGGATATTCTGATGGTGCATGCCAGTTCTTATTTTGACAAACTGACTAATTTCACCGGCTACTTTGATGCAGACACCTATATTTCGCCAAATTCTGTAGAAGCTGCCCTCTTTGCAGCCGGTGCGGTCACTGAAGCAGTCGAACGCTGCAGTAAAGGACTCATTGAACGCGCCTTCTGTGCTGTACGGCCTCCGGGACATCATGCGGAAGAGAACAGGGCAATGGGGTTCTGCATCTTCAACAATATTGCGGTCGGGGCCAGATATGCGCAGAAAATAGGGTATAAAAAAGTCTTCATTGTTGATTTCGATGTCCACCATGGCAACGGCACCCAGCATCTCTTTGAAGACGATGACTCTGTCTATTTTTTCAGCACCCATCAGCACCCCCACTACCCCGGGACCGGCAGTGAGTCTGAAAGAGGAAAGGGCAGAGGAGAAGGGTTTACCTACAATATCCCGATGCGGTACGGAGCTGGAGACAGGGAATATTTCCCGGTCTTTCACGACCTGCTGCCCGGGCTCGTCAGCAGTTTCAAGCCCGACATTATGCTCGTCTCCGCAGGGTACGACCTTCATATGAATGACCCGCTCGCTGGCATCAGGGTCTCTGATGAAGGCATTCGCAACATCATTAGATCGATCCTCCTTGCAGGGGGAAGTATCCCTGCCGTCTTCTGTCTCGAAGGAGGCTATAATCTTGCATCACTGGCCGGTTCGGTCATCATTACGATTGAGGAACTGTTTGTTACTGATTGAACGGCCCTGAATGATTTGCCTGACGGTACGCATCAACTTCCCTCTTCAGCTTTCTGTAGACAAAAGGGAACCAAAGAACAATAAGCTGTGTTGACAAAAACTCGATGACCCCGACTTTTTTCCCGATCCGGTCCTTGATTGTTACATACAGGTGACGGCATATTGATGTTGCCCCGATCCAGAGAAAGCCAAGCAGCAGCACAAAAAAAATGATACCTGTCCGTACGCTCTCGGAATAGAAAGAAAGGAAAATGCCGGTCACCAGCACCCCAAAGGCGCCCATCGCAACTATTCCCCATAAACGGTAGTGATTCATTAGTGTTTCCAGAGCAGCCTTGTCCTTTTTCATTTCAGACAATCCAGTTACTGGCGGGGAAGGATAAAGTAAAAATTGTTGCCGTACTCAGTAGCCTCGTACCCGACTACACCGCCATGTATTTCGATAGCATTCCTGATAAAAGCAAGACCATGGCCGGTTCCCGGCCTGCCCTCCGAATTCGAAGCACGGAACTCTTCAGTATACAGTCTCGGCCTTTCTTCTTCTGGTATATGCGGCCCGCTGCTGAATACATTGTATTTTACCCCGTCCTTTCCCGGCCCAAAGAAGTCCCGTATCAGTTCATGTCCGTACGCTATATATTTCTTGCGTTCTCCGAATATATCGACGGCAGAGGTATACTTGAGTGCATTTGAAAAAAAATTGGCGTAGACCTGTGCTATCAATCCTATGTCCACAACATTTATTACTTCTTCCTCCGGTATGCTGCTGAGACGGTCGTCTATTGATATCTGCTCTTTCCTGAACTGCTCAAGGTACCGCTCAAGCTGAGGCTGCACAACATCGCGCTTCATGTTGCACGATTTTGTCCTGAGCGTCAGTCTTCCCTGGTCAAAATGACTTCTGCGGAAAAGCGTTTCGATAAACAGGCTCATGTTGCGGTAGTGTTTTTCGAGGTTTTCCAGTTCTCCTGACAAATCGCGGTTCACCTGACTCATTTCCTTCAGCAGGTTTGCGGTCAGTTCATTGTCGTGTTCACCGCTTTCGACATGTTCTGAACAGACCCGCTCGATTTCTATGTTCTTTTTTATCTTTCCCCGCAATCGTCTCAGAAAAAGTTTATACACCATATTCGGCACAATAATATTGTGTTCAATATCCGCAACAAGAGACCGTATAAACTTCAGGTGTTCAATGTTTTTTTCAACCAGAAATTTGTTATGAAGCCTGAAACCGATGCGGTTGGCATATTTTTCAAAAAACAGTTCAGTGTGGCCGTCCTTGCCTTGGATGGGATAGATTTCGAGAAATCCCAGAACATCCTTTTCAACATGAAACGACAGCTGGTCCATCAGATATTTCTTTCCGCGTATGGTCAAAATCATTCTGTCGCCCTCAGCATAATAGGGACGTTCGGCCGGTCTGATATCGTCTGCAGGAGAGGTCAGCAATGTGCGGCCATTGTCCTCAGTCTTGGCAATGAGTGACACCTCGCTGCGTCTCGGGTCTGCAAGATAAAGACATGCCTCGAGTCCGTAAAAACTTTTCGGTATAGCCACGCAGAGTTCATAGAAATCCTCAATACTGTCGAATTCCTGGGCAAGGTCAAAAAAAGTAGTCAGGGCATTGTTCTCTTTCTGCGAGAAATTATAGTGACTGAGATCATGCTTTTTTGTATCTATCCGTTCGAGTATATGTCTGGATATGGCCATTTGAGAACATTATATCATTTTCGAATTCCTGTTCAATCAAATCAATTCAT
>JBBIUL010000231.1:0-3515 GCA_037440265.1 Nitrospira sp.
ACTTTCACTGTTCAGGAGTTTTGACATTTTATACATTCTCAGCTATGGTTAATTTATAATAAGCTTATATTGCTACTCTGGTGGGAGGTTACCTCATGGAAACTAATGAAGCAATCAGATCGAGACGCAGCATCAGAAGGTTTCTGGAAAAGGAAGTCGAACCTGAAAAACTGCAGGAACTGCTCGAGGCTGTCCGCATGTCGCCTTCCTGGGCCAACCTGCAGTGCTGGAGACTCATTGTAGTAAAAGACAAGGCCGTAAGGGAACAAATCAGTGAACTGTCCTACGTGGAAGCCTTTCTGTCACCGAAGGGATTCAAGGCAAATCCCGCAAAAAAAGGGATTGCCGAAGCTCCGGTGGTTATCGTTGCCTGTGCCGACCCTGCTCAGTCAGGATCGCTCTGGGATCAGCATTACTATTTGACAGATATCGGGATCGCAGCCCAAAATCTTATGCTGTCTGCCCATTCCCTTGGCCTCGGCACTGTTTTTGTAGGCATCTTCGATGAAAACAGACTGAAAGGACTGCTTCATATTCCTGCAGATATCCGTATCGTAGGGATCTTTCCGGTTGGCTATCCCAGGGATGAAAAAAAAGAGGGTCCGCCCAGAAAGCCCCTGTCAGAATTTGTTTTTCATGAAAAATGGGGATAGCCGTCCTGCCCGTTTCTCAGTGAGGATTCGTTGAGAAAATTTCTGCGATTCCTTTCACTGGCACTTGGCCTGTGTGTGTTGTTTTATTTTACTTCACCTACTCATTCTGAGAAGTCAGGCATCAGCAGAATAAAGGAAAGGGGCTATCTTTTATGGGGGGCTGATGCCGAAGGCGGCGCCCCCTATATATTTCCTGATCCAAAAGACCCTTCGAGGTTCATCGGGTTTGAGGTCGATCTGGCAGATGCCATAGCTCGGGAACTTGGGGTGAGAGCACGCCAGTCACAAAATGCCTGGGACAGCCTTATTCCGGCGCTGCAGCGCGGAGATTTTGACTTTGCCATGAACGGCATAGAGATAACCCCCCAGAGGGAATCAAAGGTCCTTTTTTCGCATCCCTATTACATCTATACAGAGCAGCTTGTTGTCAGAAGGGATGAAACCAGAATACGGGATATCAATGACTTAGAAGGCATGAAGGTCGGCACCCTTTCAGGAACGGTTGCCCAGGATATCCTGATGAGCATGGATGGCGTTGATGTGAGGATCTACCCCGGTCAGGTTGAGCCGTATGAAGACCTTGCGATTAAGAGGATCGATGCTGTGCTGCTTGACCTGCCTATTGCAGCATATTATGCAAAACCGAACCCAAAGCTGAAATATGCGGGCGATCCGGTCGGAGAAGGTTTTTACGGCATTGCCATCAGGAAGACCGATGAGGGCCTTAAACAGAACATCGATGAAATACTCCTGAAGCTTTACAAAACCGGCGAACTCAAAAAAATATACGAGAAGTGGGATTTGTGGAACAAGACCCAGGAGAAGCTGTTTCAGGATCATTCATCCTCATCTGGTTTTGTCAGTCTCGATGAAAGCAAGAAGGCGCCGGTTTATACCTTTTTCCCTACCCTCCTGAAAGGAGCCGGCATAACAATCCTCATCTCTTGCGTCTCCATGGCGCTTGCGGTCACTCTGGGTCTCGTCCTTACGCTGCTGAGACTCTACAGCCTGCCTCCCTTCAGCACTTTAGCAACGGCATATATCGAAGTTTACCGCGGGACTCCGCTGCTCATACAGCTCTACATCCTTTATTACGGCCTGCCCAACATCGGTGTATCCATGAGCCCTGTTTTTGCAGCTGTTCTGGGGTTGGGCATGAACTATGCTGCATATGAGGCAGAACTCTACAGGGCTGGGATAAATGCTGTTCCGAAAGGTCAGATGGAAGCGGCCTTATCGCTCGGTATGCCGAGGTCTCTGGCAATAAGGAGGGTCATCATGCCCCAGGCCCTCAGGATTGCCGTGCCGGGCGTTACCAATGATTTCATAGCACTTTTCAAGGATTCATCGCTTGTATCGATCATAGCCATGGTCGAGCTTACAAAAACATACAGCATCCTTGCAGCAAGCACTCTGCGTTTCTTTGAGCTTGGACTGATTGTTGCCCTGCTCTATTTCATGATGAGCTATCCTCTGTCACTTCTTGCCAGGCGGCTTGAAGAGCGTCTGAGAGGTTCAAAGCGGTGATAAGGGTCGAAAACCTCCATAAGTATTATGGCAATGCCCATCTCTTCAAGGGCCTAAACCTTTCAGTACGGCAAGGAGAGGTCGTTGCCTTCATAGGCCCTTCCGGGAGCGGCAAGAGCACGTTTCTTCGGTGTATAAACGGTCTTGAATTATTTCAGGAAGGAACGATCGAGGTGGCCGGAATGGAACTCCACCCGGTCAGCAGACAGAGACCTGCCCATAAAGACAGGGAACTGATGAGAAAGGTCAGGCTTAAGGCAGGGATGGTGTTCCAGCAGTTCAACCTTTTTCCGCATATGACGGTGCTTGAGAACATTATTGAAGCGCCGGTGAATGTTCTCCACCTGGACTCTGCCGCTGCCATACTTCAGGCAACCGCGCTGCTGAAAAAAATAAACCTCGAACATAAAATCAGGTCTTACCCTGATGAACTTTCCGGCGGTGAGCAGCAGAGGGTTGCAATTGCGAGGGCGCTGGCCATGAAGCCCGACATAATGCTGTTTGATGAACCGACCTCATCACTTGACCCTGAGATGGTCGGAGAGGTGCTGCAGGTCATAAAAGGACTTGTTCATGAGGGGATGACCACATTGATTGCAACACATGAAATGGACTTTGCACGTGAGATAGCCGACAAAATCGTTGTATTTGACAGGGGGGATATAGTAGAGACAGGGAGCGCTGAAGAGATATTCTCAAGTCCCCGTATGGAAAGAACAAGGGTTTTTCTCAGCAGGGTGCTGAAGAAATGACCTGATCGAAACACGAATCCTCCTTCCTCCTGTCACCTGATGCTTCCTGTTCCGCAGCTCATCCGTACAGTTAATATGCTATGATATTTTTATCGGACAGCGATAAATAATCCATGAAGAACCAGAAAACCGTCATAATTGATAACGCTCTCAGCATAGCCAGAAGGACCGGCTGTCAGAGGCTCTTTCTCTTTCTTAATACTGAAAAAGAATGCATGCATTTTTTCCGTTCCGGTATTTATGAAAAAAACATGATTGTCATTGTCATTCCGGGCAGTCTTGAGATTAAGGAATCTGAATTCAGGAATGCCGGCATTGAAATAATCAGGAGCTGGTCCGGGAACCAGAGCAGATTTTCACGCATAAAGTATGCCTTTCTTCAGGGAGTTATGACGGGGATCATAGAACCTGACTTCAAGATTGTCTGTGTGCTCGGCCCTGCAGGCAAGAGCCATATCGACACGATAACCATTCACGACCTTTCCCTTTCCTGGAGTGAGGAGTTTCCCTTTGACGTCAAGGCTCTCCTTGAAAAGAAATCTTTTCACTCGGTCATGGCGGTTGTAGATATTGCCCTTGACAT
>JBBIUL010000232.1:0-3510 GCA_037440265.1 Nitrospira sp.
CAACTATATGCATTATTTGAACGCGGAAACTGAACATGACAGAAAACGATACCGTGAAGAACTCCTCAGAAATACCCGGACAATGATCAGGCAGGTGACGACAAGAGATTATATAAACCCGGCTGACAATACCGTTGATTATGTGATCATTTTTATTCCCAACGAACAGGTCTACGGTTTTATCAATGAGGCTGACCCGGCCATAATGGACGAGGCGCTGAAGCAGAAGGTCATCCTCTGCTCTCCTTTCACGCTTTATGCAGTGCTCGCCGTAATCAGACAGTCCATTGAAAACTTCAATCTTGAGCAGACTGCCTCTGAAATTCTGAAACTCCTCGGAGAATTCTCCAAGCAGTGGAATGCCTATAAAGACAAGTTCCGGCTTATGGGCGAGAGGCTTGATGCTGCAAAAAAGGAATACGATGCTATTACAACCACCAGGACGAATATGCTCGAGCGGCCGTTGAAAAAAATTGATGAACTCAGAAGGCAGAAATCAATCGGGTTTGATGAAGAAATCAAACTTGATGAATCATCTCTTCTTTAGTTAAGCAAGCCTCTATATGAAAAGAAACAAAAAGATCTCTATTTTCAGGAAGCTGGTTTTTCTCTGTCTATTAGTAATCGTTGGCTTTACCGGCATGCATTTTGTCTATCCGGATGTATCGAAACTCAAAAGGGAGAACCCTGAGAAGACCGCAATGATGAAATACCGCGAGGCTGAATGGGAAAGAACAGGCAGAAAGTATCGCGTTAACCAGATATGGGTACCCTATAATGCAGTTTCACCGTATCTTGTCAAGGCGGTCCTCATTGCTGAAGACGACAAGTTCTGGCAGCATGAGGGTTTTGATTATGAAGCGATGCAGAAGGCAATTGAAAAAGACATAAAGGCAAAAAAATTTAAACTGGGGGGGAGCACAATCAGTCAACAGCTCGCAAAAAACCTTTATCTGTCCCCATCAAAAAACCCGGTACGGAAGCTGAGAGAGGCGATCATCACATGGAGAATGGAAAGGGGGCTTCCGAAGAAGAGGATCCTTGAGATTTACCTGAATGTTGCGGAGTGGGGCGACAGAGGCATTTTCGGCATTGAGGCAGCTTCACGGCACTACTACGGGAAGCCTGCTTCAATGCTTGGTCCGGAGGAGGCGTCAAGGCTTGCTTCAGTTCTGCCGAATCCGAGGAAATACAGCCCTGTCGGGAGCCAGAAATATGTTGTCAACCGCTCTCAATTGATTTATAGCATTATGGTCAGGAGGGGAATCGTTGTGCCTGAATATTTGGAAGAAGAAACGACTGGAGAACTGCAGGAGTCTCCGTTGACCCCTCAGGAAGACATGCCCTTCAAAAAGAACTGAGACCGGTGTTCTCCGGGGACATTATTTCTTTTTCTGATCAATAAGATAGTCGGCAAGAATATTTCTGCTGTGCTCGTCGTCATGGCAGAAGACACAGAGGTTTTCCCAGTTTGAACCGTCAGAGGGATTATTGTGCGGGTCGCCGTCCTTGTGATGGACAGTCAGGAGGTGACGGTCTTTCTCATTGAATTCTCTGCTGCATTTGGCACATAACAGCCCATGGATTTTCAGGGAGCGTTCACGGTAATCCTTCCCGGAAGGGACGTGCTGTTTCAGTTCCTTTGCGATTTCTTCAGCAGTCTTGCCGGTGTCAATCTTCCTGGGCCGTCTGTTTTTAGGGCTTCCCCGGTATTTGCTTCTCATCTTTTGTATTCCTTGTTTTCATTATAAATCAAAATTCCGATGCCCGTGCAAACAAAAATACTGGAAACTTCGTCAAATCTGCAAAAAACAAAAGGCAACGCTGTTCGCACAGAAAACATTAAGGAGCTGTTTTGGAAAAAATAATCTATAATATTATGCAAATGAAAAAGATTGTGATCTTCTACGCTTCATTCGGTATGGGCCATAAGAGTGCTGCCATGGCACTCAGGGATCAGTTCAAATACCTCTATGATATCGACGTCATGGTGATCGATTTCTTTGAACGATTCATCCCGGGGTTCAGCAATCTGGTGCGATTTCTTTACGACACGAGTATAAAGAAGATTCCAAAGGCATACGGGACCTTTTTCCGTATAACTGATGAACTCTCCGGGCAGCCGATCTCAAAAGAGATCGACAAGATCGGCATAGCGGGATTTGAGTCATTCCTCAGTGAAGAATCTCCCGATGCAATTATTGCCACGTTTCCAATATCAGGCAGGATTGAAAGGCTTAAGAAAAGGTTCGGTTTCAGCTATTTTGTAGTGATAACCGACTTCGGGGTTCACAATTCATGGGTCAAGGATTACATCGACCTTTATTTTGTTGCCGACGAAAAAGTAAGACAGGAACTTCTGAAAAAAGAGATAACCGGAAACACTATCAAGGTGACCGGTATTCCTGTCAGGATCCAGTTCACCCAGAGAAAAAATCCTGCTGCCTGCAGAACTGAGTTCGGCCTCAAAAATGATTTTACCGTACTGATGATCGGGAAATCGAAGGATGTTGCAAAGCAACTTCTGCCTTCACTCTGCAGATTGAAAATTCAGGTCGTTGCCGTTGCCGGCCGGGATGAAAAGTTTCTCAATTCCCTCAAAAAGACTGCTGAGTCGTATAAAAACCTTGTTCCGCTCGGTTATGTTGAAGGAGTATCTCATCTGATGCAGGCGAGTGATCTTCTGATAGGCAAGGGCGGGGGGCTTACGCTTACTGAAGCCCTGGCAACGGGACTTCCCATGGTTATATTCGATCCGATACCCGGGCAGGAGATCTTTAATGTCGATTTCCTTATAAACGAAGGGGCAGCACTTCACGCGCGTGATGCAGACGATCTGGTGGAAAAGGTCTCTTTTCTCTCTCAAAGAAAGGGGCGGCTGCTGGAACTCAGGATGAATGCTGCACGGCTGGGGAAGCCGAACTCATCCGCTCATATCTGCGAATCCGTCATGAATTATCCCGCCTAGCGATTATTTCCCGTTCCGCCTGCTGCGGACAGGAGAACTTTTCCTGCCAAAAGGAGAGAGCTGCCTTAACTCTCTTATGATCCCCGGCAGTATGCTAATGACCTTCCCGATCTCTTTCTCTGTGTTGTAACGGCTCAGAGAGAACCGTACCGAGCCATGAACGGCAGTAAACGGGACCCCCATTGCCCTGAGCACATGCGAAGGTTCGAGAGAACCCGAGGTGCAGGCGGAACCTGAAGACGCGCAGATTTCATGCTCGTCCAGCCTGAGCAGGATGGCTTCTCCCTCAACATATTCAAAGCTCAGATTGGTGGTATTCGGAAGCCTGTTATCCGTATCCCCGTTCACCTTTGCATCAGGACAGGCAATCAGCAGCTCACGTTCAAATCTGTCACGAAGATTCTTCAAATATATGAATTCAAGGCTCAGATTTTTTGATGCGAGTTTACATGCCTTGCCCATACCTATTGCTGAAGCGACATTTTCCGTGCCTGCTCTCCTGCCTTTTTCCTGATGACCGCCGATAATATACGGATTGAAAC
>JBBIUL010000233.1:0-3497 GCA_037440265.1 Nitrospira sp.
CCCAGAACAACAGCGCCTCGGGTTCTGCATCAGCAACAGTCGCTCGTTCGTCAGTCAACACCTCCTTTACCGGCACCAATAACTTAAGCGGGAACGATGATGACGAAGGCATCTATATGAATGAAACACATCTCTATGCCAGAACCTATTCATCAACAACCGCAAGCCTCACCTCAACCGTGACCGGCTCCTCGATAAACTCTACCTTCTCAGGCGTCACGGCGAGCAACAACGACTCAACCGGCATTCACCTCAGTGACCAGGAGTTGTTTGCAGAGGTTTCAGGAGGCGGCATCGGCTTCGCAAATGTCAACAACTCCTCCATCAACAACAGCATAACCAACAGCACCATACTGAACAACGGCGGTTCCGGTGTTGACATTCAAAACTACCTCTACACTAACAACACCTCTGCCACGCCGACCTCTTCGCTGGTAAATACCCGCATCAGCAATACGTTCAGCGGCAATAACATCAGCAACAGCACCGGCTACGGTGTCTATCTCCTTAGCGAACTGTTCGTTTCACCTCCTTCTTCCGGCACAATCACGGGCTCGTCCATTGTCGACAGGCTTACCAACAACACCATAAACAACAACTCCGACGGCGGCATCTACTTCGTTTATTTTGTGAACCAGTCCGCACCTGCCACGCTCATGATGCAGGGCAACCAGGTGAACAACAATGCAGACATCGGGGTCTATCTTACCGCATCAACCAATGACGACACCGGCCTGTTCACAGGCGACCTTGGCGGCGGCTCGCTCGGCTCAACCGGCGGAAACTCCTTCAGGAACAACATTGGATTAGACCTTTACAACGGCATCCCTGCCACCATGTCAGCAACCATCAGCGCCACCGGCAACACCTGGACCGGCAGCCCTGAGGCTACGATTTTCGATGCTGCCGATGACGCCACAAAAGGCGACGTCCTGCCGTAGCGTAACGCACCTATCCAAAAAGGCCCGGGCTTGATGCCCGGGCCTTTTTTTTGCCCGGACATGGTTTGACTTAATACGTCTTTACGCTTAATATAAGTGAAATGGTCGTTTTTTCACTTGTCTTCTACATTGTTGAAAGGATATGAACTTGCTTCGCATTCTTCTGTTTTTTCTGCTTCTGGCGACACTCATACCGGCCGGTCAGGCAGAGGCAATCCCTCCGCCTGAACTTGTCAGGATCGGCTCTGTCTTTGCGCAGGTGCTCGCCTTCTTTTTTGTCTTCTTCTCTTCTGCTTTTTTTCTGCTCAGGAGGAAGATCGGCCTTTTCTGGTCGGCTCTCAGGGGCAGAACGATTCGCGTTCTGGTCGTTGCCTCGCCTGTCCTCGTCATTGCGGCTGCCTTTGCTGCTACTGTGCTCTATGTCAGGGGCCAGAACAAGGAAGTCCTTGCCGTCCCGCCTGCGCCAAGGGATACGGCTACAGTGACTGAAGGGGTCATGACCGTTGCCGGGATGCAGCTTGATATTGCAGACCCGTCTCTCAGGATCGACCCGCGCGATGCCGCTAAACTCCTCAGCGACAAAAACCATATCTTCATCGACATACGGGAGCCGGTGGAGTTTGCCACCCGTCATGTCCCGGGGTTCATGAACCTCAGGGTCGGAGACCTTCTGGCCGGCGAGGAATACCGGAAATTGGACAGGAACAAAACGGTTGTGCTTTTATGCGAGGCAGGCGAGCGCGGCTCTGCAATTGCGGTGTTCCTGAAACTGAGGGGCTACAACGCGGTTTATGTAGACAAAGGCATACGGGGCTGGCAGGAGAAGAAGCTGAAGTTTGTCGGCAACAGCAAGATGTACCTCCCTGATTTCAGGAATAAATATAAAAACATTACGCATGACGAGGCAAAGGCGCTCTTTGAGGGAGGCAGGACAGTGCTTGTCGACGTCAGAAGCACTGCAGAGTTCAGCAAAGGGCATATCAGCGGGGCCGTTAATATCCCGCTCGTAAACATGCCTTCAGGAGACCTTGAAAACGCCCTTGACCGCATCCCGAAGGACAAATCAGTTGTTGGCATTGCCTATGACCGCTTCGGCGCATACTACTGCAAGATACTCGGCTACCTCATGGACAGGAAGGACGTCCGGTATGGCGGCACCCTGCTCGTTCAGCAGAAGAACCAGTCCCTGTGACCCTGTCTTTCCTTGAGTCAGAGGTCAGCAGGCTCACCGCAAAGGCCTCAGGATACGGCCCGGATACCCAGTGGAAGCAGAATGAGTTTTCAGAGATACTCCCGTTCCCGAAGCCCTTGAGCCTTGCAGTGCTCCGGAGCCTCGCCGGTCATAAAGGCGCTACCGGCTTTGCTTGCAGGGACCTCGGACTTGCGTACAGCGGCTCTGTGCCCATAGACGATTACATCGAGACCATCTTCGGCAGGACCTATATAAACGTCTCAGCAGAAAAACTCCTCATTCAGAATACCTCCCGGGGTTCTTTTGTAAAAGACCTCGTCTCATCTGCAAAGCTGCTCAATGCCATGAAGCTCTTTTATCGGGATTTCAGTGATATTACAGCCAAACTCGATGCGCATTTCAAAAGCAACAGCAGGCAGGACATGAAAGCCCTGCCGGACAATGCTCTGCACAGGATAACGCAGGATCTGCTCTCAGGGCTGAATGTGCATTACCGGACTGTAGTTAAGGCTGGGATCCTCGCAAACCGCTGCCTCGACCAGCTTACGGCCAAGGCTGGCATTGACGAGGCAGCCCGCCTCACGGGGATTGACAGCATGGTTCTGTTCGGCAAAGACACAGACGCCATGAAAATTCTGCACTTTCGTGAAAATGAACTGCATCGCCTTGACCAGTACAGTGCTGCAACCGATTACGAACTTGCCTGTCCCCGCCTCATTGAGGAAGGAAAACAGCCTTTCCATGGATGTCCCGGGCAGAACCACCCCGAAGCATCAAGAAAGGGAAAGATACCAAAAGGACTGAACGAATCCCTCTTCTTCTTTAAGGTCTACGAGATGATGAAGGTCGTTATCAAGGCCATGCTTCTGAGAGAACTCTATCTCCTGAGGCTTGCAATCCTCGAGATCGGCAACAGGCACGGACTGGGCAACGATATCTTCTACCTTGAACCCGGAGAAGTCTTCAACGCAGACAACAGCCATTTCAGAAAGACCATTGAAGAGAGGAAACTCCTTGAGCAGGCGTTCCTGCCGCTCCAGATCCCCACAGTGGTAACCCCGTCTGATCTGCGGGACCTGTTACGGGGTGATCTCAGGAAGGCATCTCATGAGCTCAAAGGCATCTGCGTCAACGGGTTCGGATTTGAGGGGAAGGCCCTGCTTTATACCAGTGGAAAAGACATTGAGATGGCTGGTTCCGACACGATATTGATATCCAGGTATGCATCCCCAAATCTCGTAATGGCCTTCAGCAGGGCACGCGGGATAATCGCCGAAACAGGAGGAATGCTTTCACATCTTGCAATCGTTGCCCGGGAGCAGAGGTTCCCGCTGGTACTGCAGGCTTCAGACGCTACAGATATT
>JBBIUL010000234.1:0-3459 GCA_037440265.1 Nitrospira sp.
TCGACTATGGGGTCAGGGAAATAATCCATTACCTCGACCAGACCCTCTTCGGTCGTCATCCTTATAATCTTCTTTTTCGTAACCCTTCCGGGCACGCCAACGCAGATGGCATTATCCGGAACAGACTTCAGGATAACAGAGTTTGCGCCTATGGTAACATTGTCGCCTATGGTTATTGCACCAAGTATCTTGGAGCCGGCGCCTACGACCACATTATTGCCGAGTGTCGGGTGGCGCTTTCCTTTTTCCTTTCCCGTCCCTCCAAGGGTAACCCCCTGATACAGCAGGCAGTTTGCACCAACCTCGGATGTCTCGCCGATAACAACCCCCATGCCGTGGTCAATGACCAGTCCGGGACCTATTTGGGCCGCAGGGTGTATCTCAATGCCGGTAAGCAGCCTGCCGATATTGGAGATGAACCGCGGGATAACGGGGATCTTTGCCTTCAGGAGCATATGGTTCAAACGGTGTATAACTATCGCATGAAACCCGGGATAGGCAAATACCACCTCAAGTCCGCTCCTTGCCGCTGGGTCTCTCTCAAAGACAGCCTTGTAATCCTGCTTTATGTCACTCCAGAATCCCATGAATTCAGAAGTTATTATACAATAAAAACATGGCTCATCTATGGTAATATTTCCCCATGACGGCTGACCAAAACAACCACGCCCCTGCCTGTCCGGCAGGCAGGCCTGATGAAATCGGTTCAATGATAGCAGATTACATGGAAAAAGGCTTTCTTGAAAACATCATCGACATGTTCAAGCACGATGCCTCCCTGTATGAACTTATCGGGAAGCTCATACAGGATGAGCGGGTGCGCGTAAGGGTCGGGGTCACCGCCTTGATGGAGGAGATGCGGAAAAACAAAGACAGGAATATCTCAAAGGCTGTGCCGAATCTTCTGTCGCTTCTCGAACATAAAGACCCTGTGGTGCGGGGAGATGTTGTAAACCTTCTGGGCATTGCAGGGGATCGGTCTGCCCTGCCTTATCTGGAAAAAAAGACCGATGACGAAAATGCTGATGTGAGGATGCTTATAAAGGAAGCGATCGGGGAGATCAATTCAGATCTTGGACAATAGACAGACCGCATAAGCGGCGATGCCCTCGCCGCGGCCTATAAACCCCATCCCCTCATTCGACTTTGCCTTTATGTTGATCGAGCCCGAAGGAATGCCTGTCTGGGCAATAAGATTCTTCATGCGTTCAATATACGCTGCGAGCTTCGGCTGTTCAGCAATGATGGTGGTATCAACCCAGGCAACGGCATATCCGTTCATTTTTGCGAGTTCAACAATATATTTCAGCAGTTCGATGCTCACAGCATTTTTCCACTTTGGGTCGCTGTCAGGGAAATGCCTGCCGATATCGCCGATGCCAAGCGCCCCGATGATGGCATCGGTAATGGCGTGGCTCAGCACATCTGCGTCTGAATGGCCGGCCAGACCTTTGTCAAACGGCACTTCCACTCCGCCCAAGATCAGCTTGCGTCCTTCCACAAGGCGGTGCGAATCATAGCCAAATCCGATTCTCATTGATTTCTCCCGTGTCTCATAAACAGTTCAGCAATCATCAAATCCTCAGGGGTTGTGACCTTAATATTCGTATAACTGCCCATGGCAACCCTGATACGCCCCCCATACCTTTCAACCAAAGCAGCATCATCAGTGGTGTAGAAGGAATCGGCCTGTGCCTTTGTATGCGCCTCAAGCAGCGTACTGTAATAGAATATCTGCGGTGTCTGCACAGCCCAGAGCCGTTCCCTCGGCAGGGTCCTGCTGACCATGGTTCGCTCTGTTTCTTTAATGGTGTCTTTGACCGGCACCCCGGTGACAACCCCGTCGCAATCATGCAGCTCCTGTATTGCGCTGCGGATAATATCGCTGCTAATCAGGGGTCTCACCCCATCGTGGACAACGACAATGCTTTCTTTCTCTCTCACAAGCTTCAGCCCGGAGAAAACAGAATCCTGCCGTTCTTTGCCTCCCGGCGCAATCTTTTTGATTTTTGTAATGCCGTAGCTTTCAAAGAGCTCTGCGGTTTTTTCCAGCTCGTCTTCTTTCAGGACCGGGATGATCTCAGTGATTTCAGGCATGGATTCAAGGGCCTGCAGCGGCCATATAATAAGGGGCCTGCCGCCAAGTTCTGCAAACGGCTTGCTTGTTTTTCCGCCGAACCGTTTCCCCATGCCGGCTGCCGGCACTATCGCCACAATGTTTTTCTTCATCGAAGATATATAGTATCAGACAAACCGTCTTCTGAGCGATTACTTTGCCAGCCTTGCCTCTTCGCGTTCGAATTCTTCTTTAGCCTTTGAAAATATCATCCGTCCGGCAGTTGTCTGCAGTACACTCGTTACAGCAACCTCAATGTTTTTCCCAATGAGCTTCCGGCCGTTTTCCACAACCACCATGGTGCCGTCATCAAGGTATGCAACCCCCTGGTTGTACTCCTTGCCCTCCTTGAGGACAAAGATTCTCATGGTCTCACCCGGCAGCACTACCGGTTTCAACGAGTTTGCAAGCTCATTGATATTGAGCACTGCCACGCCCTGAAGCTGTGCAACTTTATTGAGATTGAAATCGTTTGTTATTATCTTCGCATTCAGCACCTTTCCCAGCGCAACCAGCTTCGAATCAACCTCCTTGATCTTCGGGAAATCATCTTCTATAATCTTCACCGTGAGGTTCGACATCTTCTGGATCTTCTGGAGCACGTCAAGCCCCCTGCGGCCCCGTGCCCTTTTTGTCGTGTCCTGCGAATCTGCAATGTACTGAAGTTCCTGCAGAATAAACTGCGGGACGATAAAAGTCCCTTCGATAAACCCTGCTTCACAGACGTCGGCAATGCGTCCGTCGATGATGACGCTGGTGTCAAGGATCTTCAGATTTTCTTCAAATCCCTTGCCCTGCAGGAGCCTGAAGATCGAGGCGAGGGTTATACCCCTGCCCCTGCTCAGTCCGATCAGCATGCCGCCATAGCCAAAGATGCCCTTAAGCGTAAAGGATATGGCAACAAGGTCTTCGCTTATTAAGTGCTTGATCGGAATAATGATCAGCCCTGCAAACAGCAGTCCTGATGCGAGGCCTATAATCCCGCCGACTATGGCGCCAAAATCAACGTTCTTGAAAATGAAATCAAAATACGCGGTGATCCCGCCCAGCGTAGCCCCGATGATGATGCCATAGACCTCATACCCGTACTTGAGCCCCAGCAAATAACCGGAAATTGAAAATAATGCCAGTACCGCTAATTTAATAATGAACAGCATTTCCGTCACCTCCCGCTGACTGAATAAAAATTACTGAAAAACGCCTCTTAATATATATTGGTAATTATAAAAGATCTGGCACTAAATTACAGACCTTATGAACGATCAAATTAAACAGACTGTGATGCCTGTTATTGTATCTGAACTCCATCTCCTTAAGATACAAAGGGAACTTTTCTTTGGAGA
>JBBIUL010000235.1:0-3449 GCA_037440265.1 Nitrospira sp.
TGCAAACGATCTTCAATGCCTTTGGCAGCAAGATTGAAAAAAATCATCAAAAGGAGAGTAATACTATGTTTTGTAATCAATGCGAACAGGCAGCAAAGGGCGGGGCATGCACTGTCTCAGGCCTTTGTGGAAAAAATCCTGAGGTGGCTTCTCTGCAGGACCTGCTTGTCTTCAGTCTCAAGGGGCTTTCCCATTATGCTGTCGCAGGCAGAAAAGCGGGAGTGACCGATCATGAGGCGGATGTCTTTACGGTCAAGGCGCTTTTTTCCACCCTTACCAATGTCAGCTTTGACCCGCAAAGGTTTGAAACCCTCATCCGCAGAAGCGTTTCACTGCGTGAGAAACTCGCTCTGGCAGTAACGGCAGCCGGTGGAACTGTCTCATCTTCTGTTGAATCGATCGGACTGGTTCCTGATGCGACACTGGCCGGACTTATAAAGCAGGGAGATAAGCTTGCAGAGAACAGGTCGGACCAGAAAACCAATCCTGACATCCAGTCATTGCAGGAAACCTTGCTCTACGGTCTTAAGGGCATCGCAGCATATGCAGACCATGCTGCAATTCTGGGACAGGAAGACGATGCGGTTTATGCATTCATGCATGAGAGTCTTGACGCAATGAACAGAGATGATGCTCCGCTTGCCGAATGGCTTGATAGGGTGCTGAAATGCGGTGAGGTGAACCTGCGGGTGATGGAACTCCTTGATGCTGCGAACACCGGCCTCTACGGCCATCCTGTGCCGACGGCTGTGACCCTTGGCGCAAAAAAGGGAAAGGCGATCCTTGTCTCAGGTCATGACCTCAAGGACATGGAGGAAATACTGAAACAGACAGAGGGGAAAGGCATTTATGTCTATACCCATGGAGAGATGCTTCCCTGCCACGGCTATCCTGAGCTGAAGAAATACCGGCATTTCTACGGTCATTACGGGACCGCATGGCAGAATCAGCAGAAGGAGTTTGCAAAATTCCCTGGTGCAATTGTGATGACCACAAACTGCATTCAGAAACCGGTCAAGTCATATAAAGACAATATATTCACGAGCGGACTGGTAGGCTGGCCGGGTGTTGTCCATATATCTGACAAGGATTTTACCCCGGTCATTGAGAAAGCGCTTGCTATGCCTGGTTTTATCAGTGATATACACGGTAAGACAGTCATGACCGGTTTTGCAAGAAATGCGGTCATGGGAGTGGCTGACAAGGTAATCGAGGCGGTAAAAAATAAGGACATACGCCACTTCTTTCTGGTTGCCGGATGTGACGGCGCCAAACCAGGCAGAAACTACTATACTGAATTTGTCGAAAAGGTGCCTTCCGACTGTGTTGTGCTTACCCTTGCATGCGGGAAGTTCCGCTTCTTTGACAAGGACCTCGGCACTATCGACGGCATACCGAGGCTGCTTGACATCGGCCAGTGCAACGATGCCTATTCTGCGATCCAGATTGCCCTTGCACTTTCAAAGGCATTTAACGTAAGTGTGAATGAACTACCTCTTTCGCTCGTGCTTTCCTGGTATGAACAGAAGGCGGTCGCGATCCTGCTGACGCTGCTCCATCTCGGAATAAAGGACATCCGTCTCGGGCCGTCATTGCCGGCATTTACCTCTGACAATGTCCTCGGGGTGCTTGTCGAAAAATTCGGGATAAAACCGATTACAACCCCGTGTGAGGATCTTACAGCGATTCTCGGAGACGATGTGGATACCTGCGAAGCTGAGCAAGCTGCATAAGCTGAAGAATGGACAGGGGCAGCGAGGTCTGCCCCTGTTTGACTTGTGCTGAGCGGGAATCACATCTTCTGTTAAATCAAATGTAAGAAATAAGATTTGAGTCTCATCTTCTTCACATTCTTTTCATAATATCTTCATCCTATCTTCAAAAAGTCACGGTATTCTAAAAATAAGAATAAATTTTACAGGAGGTGCAGCAATGAAAAAGGTATTGGCAGGTGTAACCGTACTAACCCTTCTTGCAATCGGGGCAATAGCATATGCAGGCCCCGGGTTCTGGGGCGGCGGCCATATGATGGGGCCTGGCTACGGCGGTTACGGAATGGGTTACGGTTATGGAGGTCACATGATGGAACCGGGCTACAGAGGGCATATGCATGGATGGGCAGAAGGTCATGATCAGAAATTCCTCGATGAAACAGCAGGACTGAGAAAAGAGCTCCATAACAAGAGGTTCGAATATTTTGAGGCGGTCCGCAACCCTGAGACAAAGTCTGAGACCATCACGAAACTCGAAAAAGAGATCGGCGGGCTCCAGGACAAGATTCATGAGAAGGCGCCCCGCACCGCCGGCAGATACGGATATGGTTGTTATTAACAAGGCATAACTCCCCCTTTTTGTTGCTCATGGCAGTCAGTGAAGCCGCTGACTGCCTGTTTTTTAAAGCACTTTTTTAGTGATTGCAATATTGATGCGTTGTCATGAAAAGTTGTTTTGCCCAGTTCATTTCAGTGGTATGATGGAGAAAAGGAGGTGTTGCTATGCACTGGGGAGATTACGGATGGGGCTGGGGTATGGGTTTTGGCTGGGCTTTCATGGTCCTCTTCTGGATAATCGTCATTGCCGTCATTGTATTTATAGTCAAAGCGGTGACCGGTGGTGAAAAAAGCAGGCGAGAAGAAGAATCGGCTGTTGACATCCTCAAAAAAAGATATGCAAGGGGAGAGATATCAAAAGAGGATTTTGACAGGATGAGAGACGACCTCTCGAAGAAGTGAAGGGCAGACGTTATTCAATGTCATAAACAGATCGTTTTTTTGATTGTGCAGTTCAGGGGCTCATGAGAGGGGAGAACACGCTTTTTTGAATTATCATAAAACGTTCCTGCACTGAGGAGCAGTTACCATGAAAAAAGACCCTGTATGCAACATGGAAGTCAACGAGAAAGATGCCTTCACAACAGAATGTGAAGGAGAGATCTTTTATTTCTGTTCTCAAGGATGCAGAGAAAGGTTCCTGAATGAACGGGTATGCAGACTCCCAAGGACATCATATGATCTGATCATCATCGGCGGTGGCCCGGGCGGGCTCACAGCCGCTGTCTATGCAGCAACCCTCAGGATGGATGCATTCCTCATCACCAAGGACCTTGGCGGGCAGGCGATCGACAGCACAAAGATAGCCAACTATATGGGCTTTGATTTCATAACAGGACCTGAACTTATTGAAAAGTTCCGATACCAGCTGATCCATTCACATTATATCGACCATCTTATCTCGGATGTGGAGAAAATTGAAAAAACAGAAGGCGGATTTTATGTAACCACCTCAGAACTGAACAGGTATTTTTCGAAGACACTGATAATAGCAACCGGCATGAGCCGGAGACGTCTTGATGTGCCCGGGGAGGAGGAGTTTCAGAGGAGGGGTGTTTTTTACGGGAACCTGCAGGACTACTCCTTTGTCCATAAGGAAGACGTTGCTGTCATAGGAGG
>JBBIUL010000236.1:0-3441 GCA_037440265.1 Nitrospira sp.
AAGCTTTTTAATCTCAGGATGTTTTTATCGGCTGTGATATTTTTCAGCCCTGAAATGATAAAATTGAACAACCCTGAATCAAGGTTGATAAGATTCCTCGCCTCTTCCTTTGACATTCCGGGTTTGAGGGGATTTTTCCTGTGAAAAGTTTCGAGCAGTCCGGAAAGTTTCTTCTGTATCACCTCAAGTGAATTCCTGTGAAGCAGGATTTGTTCATGTCGGAGTATTTCGCCTGATTTCAGCAGCTTTTCAAGGGCTGAGGCAATAGCCGGCAGTTCGGCCTGTATCCAGCCATGCAAGGCATTGGCAGATATGCCATGCACCCCTGACTTTTCAATCTTCAGGGAAGTCTTTTCTTCAAGGCTGCCGTTAAGCAGGATATCCAGGTCAGTGAGGCTGTCTTTACGCCTCCTTCTGGCAGGAGACGGATCAAGGGTCTCGCCGCCGCCCAATGTTTCAAGGGGGGAAAACCTTCTCAGGATATAACGGTCTCCTGACATGGTAACTACAGGGTCCTGCAGCCGCAACTGGCAGTAGCAGTGCTCCCCGGCCTTCAGGTCTTCGCGGTCGTAGAGTATGACCCTGGCAACAGTCTCAGAGGTGCCGGTGTAGAAATGCACCAGGCTTTTGCTCTTCAGAACCGGTGACTCCTTCAGCAGTTCCAGGAAGGCATCGATTGTTTTTGTCGGACGAAAGCTTGCAGGTGCCACAACCACGTCGCCTCTCCTGAGGCTCTCTTTTTCCACTCCCTGAAGGTTCAGCGCCACCCTCTGTCCGGCATATGCAGTACTGATTGTCCTGCCGTGGCTATGGAGCCCCCGTACTTTTGTCTTCAGGTTGCAGGGTAAAATTTCAACAGGCTCATCAACTGAAATGGTTCCTGAAACTGCGGTGCCGGTAACTACGGTTCCGAATCCCTTTAATGAAAAGACCCTGTCAATAGGCAGTCTGAATAATCCCCCTGAAGGCTTCGAAGCAATACGCTGCGCAATAGTGCTTATCTCTTTTTTGAGCTGGTCCAGGTTTTCCCCTGTTTTTGATGAAACCGGTATGACAGGGGCATTGCTGAGGAACGTGCCATGAACAAAATTTTTTATGTCATCCATAACAAGGCCAAGCCAGTCTTTTTCGACAAGATCAGATTTGGTGACGGCAACAAGCCCTGATTTTATCTTCAGCAGATTGCAGATCGCAAGATGCTCGCGGCTCTGGGGCATGATCCCTTCGTCTGCCGCAATAACGAGCAGCACCATGTCAATGCCGCCAGCTCCTGCCAGCATGTTGCTGATCAGCTTTTCATGGCCCGGGACATCAACAATGCCGACCGTCAGATTGTCTTCAGGGTATCTCAGATCAGCAAATCCGATGTCGATGGTAATCCCGCGCTCCTTCTCCTCCTTGAGCCTGTCAGGATCGGTTCCTGTCAGCGCCTTTACCAGAGAGCTTTTGCCGTGGTCAATGTGTCCTGCTGTGCCGAGAATTATGTTGCGCATGGTCACCTCATAAAGTTGCTGATGATAATTATATGGCGAATCAGATATTTTTGTAAATTTTGTATTGACAAAAAAATGAATACCCTGTAATTTTGTACGTGTGCCTGTTTTTTAGGCACATATTTGCTTTGTTGGAAACGCCTGAGGATTATTTCATATGGCAGATCAGGTGCAATTTCTATATAATATAAGCAAATAAATATATAATCCTGATAAGGATGATCAAGAAGGAGGTTTTGAGGTGAAAAAGGTCAATTGCTGGGAGTTCAAGAAATGCGGAAGGGAGCCAGGCGGATCACACGTCCATGACCTTGGCATCTGTCCTGCAACAGTAGAAAAAAAGCTTGACGGGGTTCATGACGGGGTCAATGCAGGCAGATCCTGCTGGGTTCTGGCAGGTACCCTTTGCAAGGGTGAAGTCCAGGGCACTTTTGCCCAGAAATACAAGAATTGCGAGATCTGTGATTTTTACAAGAAAGTAAAAGAAGAGGAGTTCCCGAGGTTTACACTTTCTGCCATTTTGCTCTCTAAAATAAACGGGAAGTGATTTTTCAGTTCCGCCCCTTTGACAGACAAGAGGCCACTGCCGTAACAAGCACTCCGATCTCCTGGTCTTGAATCGTCCGTGCATCAAGGAGAAGGCTGTGGCCCTTGATTCTGGCTATTACCGCAGGAGTATTTTTTCGCAGAAGGGCTTCAAGTTCATTTACCGTGAGCATTTCAGGCTTGATCGAGACCGCGAAGGTGGGAAATTCTGCCTCCGGAAGTGAACCGCCGCCAGCGCGGGACGTATCCCTGATAACATCTATCTGAGCATGACCTGCTTGTTTCCGCAATCGTGAAGCTATTTTCCTTGCGCGCGAACGGATCTCTTCCTGCGGCTGAAAGAGCATATGCAGCACCGGAATTTCCTTTAGTGCTTTGTCTTCGTCAAGATAGGCTAACAGCGTTGCCTCGAAGGCTGCAATGGTCAGTTTATCAATCCGTAATGCCCTTGAGAGGGGGTTTTTCTGGATCTTCTCGATAAACTTCTGTTTCCCGACGATGATCCCTCCCTGCGGCCCGCCGAGGAGTTTGTCACCGCTGAAGGAAATCAGGTCAACCCCTTTTCTGACAATTTCCTGGACAGAAGGCTCTGAATGGATGCCGAACGGTTTAAGGTCAAGAAGGCAGCCGCTACCAAGATCGTACATCACGGGGATGCGGTGTTTTTTCCCGAGTGCCACAAGCTCCTCAATCGAAACCTCATCGGTAAACCCTATTATCTTGTAATTTGACTGGTGGACTTTCAGGATCAGGCCGGTATTTTCGCTGATTGCCCTCTGGTAATCGTAGAGGTGAGTCTTGTTGGTAGTGCCGACCTCTTTCATGACGGCACTGCTTGCAGCCATGACATCAGGTACCCGGAAAGAGCCCCCTATTTCTACCAGTTCGCTTCTCGATACAAGGACCTCTTTCCCCTGTGCCATGGTATTAAGGCAGAGCAGTACAGCTGCAGCGTTATTGTTCACGATCAGGGCATCTTCAGCCCCTGTGATCAGAGTCAGGAGTCTTTTGGTATGTACGTGCCGTTTTCCCCTTTTCCCGGTTTCAAGATTATACTCAAGGTTGGAATAACCTCTGCCCGCAGCAAGAATATTTTCCAGGATGCCCTCTGAAAGGATTGCCCTCCCGAGATTGGTATGGATAACGATCCCCGTAGCATTAACGACAGGTCTGAGGCTGAAGCTTGCAAGTTCCGAGATCCTTCGTTCAATGGTAGTGGTCAAAACAGCACGGTCAGTCCCCTGAGCGGTTCCTTCGATCAGGGCCCTCCGATGCTCAGCAAGCTGGATCCTTATTGCTGTAAGCACGATCTTTCTCGGAAACCCGGAAACCCATCGTATGCCTTCCGGGCTCTTCAGCAGTTCATCAACAGAAGGCAGCCCTGAGAGGAGTGTTTTGTCTG
>JBBIUL010000237.1:0-3433 GCA_037440265.1 Nitrospira sp.
GCAGCCTGGGTGCGATTGCCGTTGGTCTGCTCTAATGCCCTGCTGATGATCATTTCCTCGGCCTGCGCAAGCGTGCTTCCGGAAGGCATAAAGACCCCTTTGCTTTCTTTTTCAGAAATTCTGTAGGTCTTTTCATTTTCCTCGATGAGCGGCAGGATGTGTATCGGGAATATCCTTTTTGTGCCGGGAGGCAGCAGTGTAGCAATGCGCGTCATGATATTTCTGAGTTCCCGCACGTTTCCTTTCCAGGGGAGCTTCTCAAGCAGATAGATGGTTTCTGAAGATAGTGTCGGATAGGGAGGTGTGCGGCCCATTTCCGAGAAGGCCCTTTCAAGAAAATGGAGTGCAAGGAGGGGGATATCATCAACCCGCTCGCGCAGGGGCGGAAGGTGGATCCTGAGGATGTTCAGCCGGTAGTAAAGGTCCTGCCTGAAGAGACGGTCCTTCACCTGTTTTTCAAGATCAACGGCAGTTGCAGCAATAACCCGCACCTTGACCTGGACAGGCCGCTCAGCACCGACCCGGTATACCATACCGTCTTCTAAAACCCTGAGCAGGCGGACCTGCAGGTTGATCGGCATGTCCCCGATTTCATCGAGGAAGAGCGTGCCGTTATGTGCAGATTCAAATTTTCCCCGCCGCGTCTTTACAGCACCGGTAAAGGCGCCTTTCTCATGGCCGAAGAGCTCTCCTTCGATGAGACTCTCGGGGATAGCACCGCAATTGATGGGCACGAACGGACCTGAAGAGAGTGCGCTGAGCACATGGATTGCGCGTGCAACAAGCTCCTTGCCGGTGCCTGTTTCCCCCGAGATCAGGACAGTCTGGCCTGATGCGGCGATTTCAGGGAGCCTTGCAAGTGCCCGGCGCATTGAAGCAGAGCGGAAAATAAAGTAGGGTTTGACTTTTGCAACCAGCGGCTCTATGACCGCAAGCGAGGTGCTTCCGGTGCTCGGCCTTCCGATGTTCGTCTCTATCATCCTGGCGAACCGCAGGGCGTCCAGAGGCTTTTGGATGTAATCGTCAACAATAAGCCTGACTTCCTCGGAAGAGGTCTCAACAGAGTCGTATGTTTTTTCTGTAAGCAGATAGACGAAGGTGTCAGGAAAATCCTTTTTGTAGCTCCTGACTGTTTCGATGAATCTTTCATCGGCACATTCGAGCGAAACCATTACAACATGTATATGCTTTTTCGAAAGGGCGGCAAGGGCAGCATCGATCTTCTCAAATGAAAACACATCTGCGCCGAAGCCTTCGAGGTCTTTCTTCATTCTCTGCAGAGAGGGCAGGTCATGGTCCGCTATCAGTACAGAGAGACCGTTGAGATCAGGTGGTTTGGTTATCATATGTTAACTTTTGAGTAAGGATTTAACCTGACAATACAGGCTGATAAATTATGAAACAAGATTATGCTAAAAGCAAGGGATGCCGGTGCCCCCGGGAAACAGATGATGAAGCCGGTTTTTTCACTAAAGCACATTACAGGAGAAGCTGGTTTTTTTTGGACCGAGATTCACCTATGCTGGTTACATAGATCGCGGGTCTGTCGGAGACAGGGCATTTTGTCTCGCAGATCCCGCAGCCGATGCACAATTCAAGGTCAACCCTCGGCTGCTTCAGGGTAAATTCCTTCCCTTCCCTGTTTTTAACTGTGCCTTCTTCGAACCATATGGCTTTTTTCGGGGTTGGGCAGACCTCCTCGCAGACGATACACGGTGTTGCATGCGCATAGGGCAGGCACCTGCCCTTGTCGATCATGGCAAGCCCAATTTTGACCTTCATCTTCTCCTCAAGGGGCAGCCGCTTGATGGCCCCGGTCGGACATACCTGGCCGCAGAGCGTGCACCGGTATTCGCAGTATCCGATCCTCGGAACGAGCATCGGCGACCATATGCCTTCAACCCCTGCCTCAAAAAGCGTGGGCTGGAGCCCGTTGGTGATGCATACCTTCATGCATTCACCGCATTTTACGCATCGGGCAAGAAAATCTTTTTCGGTCAGAGAACCCGGCGGCCTGATGAGGAGCGGGTTAACATAATCTGAACGTGCGAAGGGGTTTTGCCTGAGCAGGGGGACAGCAGCGACCCCTGAGAGCCCGGCAATGATCACCTTTCTTCTCCCGAGGTCCATGGATGCTGCAGCCTTTTTGGCCTTGAACCCGAAGCTGACAGCATTCTCAGGGCATATGTCATCGCAGTTCCAGCAGTAGTAGCATTCCGCATCCCGCCACCCTTCCTTCATGTCTGGAGACGCATTGCCCTGGCATACGCCGGCGCATGCACCGCATGAGGTGCAGCCCTCACTCACTGATCTTTTCAGGATTGAAAAGCGTGAGAGGAGACCGAGAAGGGCTCCGAGCGGGCAGAGGTACCTGCACCAGAACCTGTTCTCAACGAGATTCAGGCCGAGGATAAAGAGAAACAGGGCCCCGATGAAACCGCTTTGCAGATACGAGGGCTGCAGGAAAGGCAGGAGCGTTTTTTTAAGAAATGAATAGACAGTCTCTGAAATATCTACGAGGCCGGATATGTTTAGATGATAGATGGCGTCAAAAAAAGCCGAAAGGCTATAGCTCAGTGCGGGATATATGCTGACAGAAAAGGACCTGATAAGAAGGGAAAGCGGATCCATGATGCCGACAAGCTGGAGCGAGAACAGTGACGAAACAAGCACGAATATGAGGATGAAGTATTTGACCCTGTGCCAGTTTCGGGGGGGTTTTCTTCTGCCGGATTTCCGTAGGGAACCAACCATGTTGTTCAACGTGCCAAGCGGGCAGACCCATCCGCAGAAGACCCTGCCAAGGATCAGGGTAATCACGATCATTATGACCGACAGGTAAAAAGCCTTTTCTGCTGCATGGGCAGACAGAAGCGTAGTGACCAGAATGAGCGGATCAAAATCAAGAAATATCTTTACGGGATAGCCGAGTTCGTCTCTGCCGGTTGATTCTGTCTGCAGGAAAAGGAACAGAAAAAGGAGAAAGAACAGCGCCTGTGAAGCCCTCCGCAGGTTCTGCATGACTATACTTTTATCTTTTTGATATTGAGCTTTGAAATATTCATGGTGCCGAGGCCCATTTTGTCGGCGATCCGCACATATCCGAGGTCACTGCCGGTCATGCCAAACAGGGTTGCGCCGTAGGCGTCAACCGCCACCTGGTCAACACCCGCAATGACTGTATCGAGCCTTCTGACATCATGAAGGCTGCCGCCCTGCGGACCGTTTGCGGTCAGTATCCTCACCGCATCCAGAATCGTCAGCGATGGCTTGATCACCAGCGCCAGGTCAGCGAGGCTTTCATCGAGCCGCTGGTGAATGGTGTTCCTTGCTCCTCCCATGACACCCATCCAGTTTTTCATTGCCATGGTGATCTTGGCAAGTCCGTGGTGCTTTGCGATGGGAATGTTGATGACCTTGTCGGCCTCGAAAA
>JBBIUL010000238.1:0-3412 GCA_037440265.1 Nitrospira sp.
TAATAAAATCATGTTGAATTCTAAAGACTTTGAAGGCATTTATGTCTCTGAATGTTAAAATCAAGCACATTTTCCGGGTTGAAAAGATTTAAAAGGTTAACACTCTCTTACAGTTCTTTCAGCCTCTCGGCATTGAAATAGGTGGTGAGCCCGTCAATGATCTCATCCATCTGGCCTTCGAGTATCTGTTCGAGTTTGTGCAGCGTGAGGCCGATCCGGTGGTCTGTGACCCGGTTCTGCGGATAGTTGTATGTCCGTATCCTCTCGCTCCGGTCGCCTGTGCCGACCTGTGACTTCCTTTGCTCTGCACGCTCTTTTTCCTTCTCTTCCATCTCAATCTCATAAAGCCTTGCGCGGAGGACCTTCAGCGCCTTGTCCCTGTTCTTTGTCTGCGAACGCTCGTCCTGGCACTGGACAGTAAGCCCGGTCGGCACGTGTACAATTCTGACAGCGGAGTAGGTTGTATTGACGCTCTGTCCTCCTGCCCCGGACGAACAGAAGGTGTCTATCCTGAGGTCCTTCGGGTCGATCCTGATGTCAACGTCCTCTGCCTCTGGGAGCACTGCAACGGTAGCGGCAGAGGTATGTATCCTGCCTGATGCCTCTGTCGAGGGAACGCGCTGGACGCGGTGGACGCCGCTCTCATATTTAAGTCTGCTGTAGGCGCCCTTTCCCTGTATTGAGGCGACCACTTCCTTGACTCCCCCGAGCCCTGTTGTGTTCATGGTTATTATCTCAATCTTCCATCTCTTTGACTCGGCATACTTTGTGTACATCCTGAAGAGGGCCGCACCAAAGAGGGCGGCTTCTTCACCGCCGGTACCGGCCCTTATCTCGAGGATGACATTTTTTGAGTCCCGCGGATCTACCGGCAGGAGCATCAGCTTCAGCTCGTTTTCGATGAGCGGCTTTCTCCTTTTAAGCTCTTCAAGCTCAGCCTGCGCAAGTTCCTTCAGCTCAGCGTCCCCTGACCTGAGCAGTTCTTCAGTGTTCTCTATGTCAACCAGCAGTTTTTTGTATTCGGCCAGTTTTTTGACAATAGGATCGAGTTCGGCATGTTCCTTTGAGTATTTCTGGAACTCCGAAGGCGCGGAGAGCACCTTCGGGTCTATCATGAGGTTGTTCAGCTCCTCATACTTTTTCTCTATTTCAAGCAGTTTATCAAGCATGTTCTTCCTCTGATTTCAGTACCTCTATGAGCGCGGTGAGGGCGACCTCGATCTGTGAGTCATCAGGCTCTCTGGTTGTCAGACGTTGCAGGAACAGGCCGGGCAGTATCATCGCATGCATGAGCGGATTATGCTTCCACTTTGCCGAGAACTTCAGGAACTCAAAGGAGAACCCGGCGATAAGCGGTATGAGGATTATCCTCGAGACGAACTTATGGAGAAACGGCCAGTACTGCGGAATGAATGAAAACACAAGGATGCTTACTACCATGACGATCATCAGAAAGCTGGTGCCGCACCGGGGATGCAGCGGGCTGTAGTTCTTTACGTTTTCAACCGTCAGCTCTCTGCCCTCCTCATAGGCGTGTATGACCTTGTGTTCAGCCCCGTGGTATTTGAATATCCTTGCCATTTCCTTCCAGGTCCCGATGAGTACCACGTAGAGGATGAATACAAAAACCCTTATGATACCGTCGGTAAGATTAAATAAAAGAGAACTCTCTGATATCGAAGGGAAGAGAAGGCCGGACAGTTTCGTGGCGTAGAGCGGCAGCAGAATGAACAGGCCGATGCTGAGAATGACCGCTGCACCAATGGTCAGGGCAATGGAGAGTTTCCCCATGTCTTCTCCCGACTCCTCCTCATAGGCCTTGCTTGCAGAAAACTCAATGGCCTTTATCCCGAGTGCGAGCGCATGGAAAAGGGCAACTACCCCTCGTATGACAGGGAGCTTGAAAAACCGCGGAATCTCTTTGAGCTGCTCTTTCCTGAGGTGGATGCTTCCCTTGGGGTCGCGGACAGCAACGGTCCAGCTCTTCGGCGATTTCATCATCACGCCTTCGATGACCGCCTGCCCCCCGATGTTTTTGATCTTATAGGTGTTGTTCATATTCTTCATTAATGCAATAAAAAACAGGAAACCCGGTAAAGTTTCCTGTTTTCAATCCTCTGCCTGCGTAGCTACTTCTTAGCGTACTTTTTCTTGAACTTCTCTACCCTTCCTTCAGTGTCGACGATCTTCTGTTTGCCGGTGAAGAACGGGTGACACCTGGAGCAGATATCAAGATGTATTTTGGGCATTGTCGAGCGCGTGGTGAATGACTCACCGCAGGCGCAGACAACGGTGGTTTCCTTGTAGTCCGGATGGATTCCTGCTTTCAATTTCTTCCTCCTGAAAATTAATAAAATATAATAATAGATATGCCAGTTTTTTTTCAACAATTCAGAGCATGGTCCCGAGGCTTGATTTCCGCTCCATTATCCCTGTATGCTTTTTGCATGAAGGGTGAAACCGTCGATTACCTTATCATCGGGAGCGGGGTGGCCGGCCTTAGGGCTGCGATAGAACTCGCCCCCCACGGGAGCGTTCTCGTGGTTACCAAAGAAAGGCCTTCGGAGAGCAGCACTGAATATGCCCAGGGCGGCATAGCTGCGGTCATGAGCGATGAGGACAGGGTCGGGATACACCTTGACGACACGCTCAAGGCCGGCGACGGCCTCTGCAATGAAGAAGCCGTAAAAATACTTGTCGAAGAAGGGCCTGAACGGATCGTTGAGCTGATATCATGGGGCGCTGAATTTGACCGTGAAGGCGTGAAGCTTGCACTGACGATCGAGGGGGCCCACTCAAGGAGACGCATCCTGCATTCGCACGGCGACTCTACCGGAAAGGAACTCGAACGGGTGTTACTGAAGAAGGTCAGGTCCTTTCCGTCAATAAAAAAATATCCCTTTGCCTTTACTGTCGACCTGATTACAGAAGGCAGCGAATGTCATGGCGCCTATGTTCTCCGTGAAGGAAAGATCGTGGAGCTTTTCGCACGGGCCACGATTCTTGCGACAGGCGGCGCGGGCCAGCTGTTTTCAAGGACAACCAACCCCCTGGTTTCTACCGGCGACGGCATGGCCATAGCGTTCAGGGCCGGCGCTGAACTCGAGGACATGGAGTTTGTTCAGTTCCACCCCACCAGCCTGTACGCGCCTGCTGCACCGCATTTTCTCCTGAGCGAGTCCATGCGGGGAGAAGGGGCCGTGCTGCTGAACATCAGGCAGCAGCGGTTTATGGAAGACTACCACCCCAGGGCAGAACTTGCCCCGAGGGATGTTGTCTCAAGGGCGATCATTTCTGAGATGGTGAAGACGAAAAGCAATCATGTATATCTTGACGTGAGGCATATGGAAAAGGGGTTTCTGAAAAACCGCTTCCCGAGGATCTATGCCACATGCCTTCAGTACAACATAGA
>JBBIUL010000239.1:0-3411 GCA_037440265.1 Nitrospira sp.
CACCCGGGGTTTTTGCTGCAGGTGATGTCACCTGCACAGAGGTCAGGCAGGTGGTCACTGCTGTTGCCAACGGAGCGGTCGCAGCCCTCTCTGCTGAAAAATTCATCCACCACCGGAGCAGACGCAAGTACGACTGGGGGGCGTGATATAAGTTTTATAAAAATGTATTTTTGATTGGTTTCGGTCTTGCCTACTCCTGTCTGTTCTGATTTGCCTGCAATCCTCATCAAGGCTTGACACGAACAGTTTTTCGTGATAACCATATAATTAAGTCTACATTGCTTTTCCCGAAAATGCTAAACACTTCGTGAGAAGTGCACAGAAAACAGCGGGTCTCAAATGAGATAGCCGGGTTGCCGAAGGAAGTTCTCCAGCAACCCGGCTTTTTGTTGAAAGGGGGTGGTTCCTATATAATTTGAATTTTGCCAGCAACAAGCTTGGTATGTGCAGTATGTACGCTTGATGCGATGTGTAACTACTAGTTCATGAAAAATATTTGAGCTATCTAATTATACTCAGAGCAAGCGTCTGAATATTGCCTAAGACGCTTTTATCTGAACAAGGAGGATATGCTGATGAAAACAAAGAGATTGAGGATTGTAATTGTTTTTTTGACGTTGGTTTTGGTGCTTTTCTCGTATGTTTCGAACGCACCTGCACCGACCGAGCCATGTATAAGGGTTACAAAAACATGTGTTGATACAGTCAACTCGAGCCAGTCGATTGGTTTTTCCGGCACTGTAATGAACTGCGGCCAATTTACACTTGAAAATGTGATAGTGAAGGATGATAATGGGACACCCGGAAACGCGTCAGATGATTTTACTGTGTTTGGGCCTATGACTCTGACTGCTGGAGCCTCAGCTAACTTCAGTGGTAATTACATACCGGGCACAAGCCCTTCTACCAATACTGTTACGGCATCAGGTTTTTATAACGCTACAAAGTTTACTGCAACTGCCAGTGCTACCTGCAAATGGCTGGATCTCGGATGTACCCTGACCCAGGGATACTGGAAAACGCATTCCAGTTATGGACCGGCGCCATATGACAACACATGGGCAAGCATTGGCGAGGATACTGTTTTCTTTCTCAGCGGCATATCATATTACCAGGTGTTGTGGACAGAACCGAAAGGAAATGTATACTTCACGCTGGCACATCAGTACATTGCTTCAGAACTCAACATGATTAACGGGGCGTCTGTGCCCGATGCTGTACTTGCTGCATGGAATGAGGCTCGGAGCCTTTTCCAAAGCTATACCCCAGGTCAGATAGGTTCTCTCAAAGGTAATAATCCTTTAAAAGGACGTTTTACGGCACTCGCCCTGACACTTGATTATTATAATATGGGTGCTACGGGGCCTGGCCATTGCAACGGGATAGAACGACCGTCTGAGATGTTCAGGTAGTTTTTCTGAATTGCAGGGGTTCAGTCAGCAGTGACTGAACCCCTTTTTTGCTATGAGAATCTGAGAATGCAGTATGGACTAAGCCTAACATGAAAATCTACGCTACAATTGAATATAGAAAAACGACTATTTGACAATGTTCTGATCCTTGTGCTTAAATAGGTTTGCCTTTAAGAATGGCCCTGCGAGGTCAGAAAGGCAAAGGAGTCTGCGCGTGCCGCATTCAAGCAACAAATTTATCAATCGCCTTCCCGATAACGACTGGGGAAGGTTTTTTTATGCCTTTTTTTACTTCATTTTTAAACTGAACAATGGTGTTTTTTCCGGTGAGGAACATAATGTCTAAGAAACTGCTTGATAAAAACGATATTGACCGCGCAATAACCAGAATGTCCCATGAAATTATCGAAAAGAACAAGGGAATAGAATCGGTCTGCCTCGTTGGGATCCAGAGGGGCGGAGTGCATATTGCAAAAAGGCTCTCCCGAAAGCTGATGGAGATTGAAGGCGGGGACATTCCTGTCGGGATGCTTGATATCGCCCTTTACCGTGACGATATCAATGTGCGGGAGGCGCAGCCGGTGGTAAGAAGGACAGACGTCTCATTCGGCATCGAGGGAAAGATTGTGGTCCTGGTTGACGATGTTTTGTTCACCGGCAGGTCTATCAGGGCTGCCATGGACGCTCTGATGGACTTTGGAAGACCTGCCGCGATCCAGCTTGCCGTGCTCGTAGACAGGGGACACAGAGAGCTGCCGATAAAGGCGGACTTTGTCGGGAAAAATATCCCGACATCATTATCAGAGACTGTGAAGGTGCAGTTGGAGGAGGAAGGACTCGATGACAGGGTGGTGCTCGAATGAGTCTCAAATCAAAAGACCTTGTCGGCATCAAGGAGCTTGAGCCTTACGAGATTGAACATATCCTCGAAACTGCAGGTGGATTCAAGGACGTACTCGAACGGGACATAAAAAAGGTTCCTGCATTGAGGGGAAAGACAGCGGTCAACCTCTTTTATGAACCTTCTACCAGGACGAGGACATCTTTTGAGCTTGCGGCAAAAAGACTGAGCACGGATGTCATCAATTTTGCGGTATCAACGAGCAGTGTGGTGAAGGGCGAAACCCTCAGGGACACGGCCCTGACCATACAGGCGCTTGGCGCTGATTTCATTATTGTAAGGCACTCTTCATCAGGTGCTGCCCACTTTCTTGGAAGGAACCTTGGCGCCTCGGTTGTTAATGCAGGTGACGGCACCAATGAACATCCGACCCAGGCATTGCTCGACCTTTTCACCATCAAGGAGAAAAAGGGCTCGATTGGAGGGCTGACCGTAGCGATCGTTGGTGATATCCTCCACAGCAGGGTTGCCAAGTCAAATATCTACGCCCTGAAGAAACTCGGGGCAACGGTGCGGCTTATAGGCCCTCCGACACTGATACCCGGCTATGTCAGGGATCTTGGAGTGGAAGTATTCAGCGACATGGATGCCGGTCTCAGGCAGGTCGATGTGATTATGATGCTCAGGATCCAGCTTGAGCGGCAGGGCAAGGGGTTTTTCCCCTCGACAAATGAATACTTCAGGAACTGGGGGCTTACCTCCGCAAGGATCGCAAAGGCAAAGGACGATGTTATTGTGATGCACCCCGGACCGATGAACAGGGGGGTCGAGATATCCTCTGAGGTTGCTGACGGCCGGAGTTCCGTGATACTCGAGCAGGTAACAAACGGACTTGCAGTAAGGATGGCGGTGCTGTATCTCCTCTCAGGAGTCAGGGCATGAACCCCGTTAGAATTACCTGTCCGCATCGCAGTACACAACGCTTTCAATCAGGATCAGCTATAGAGGAGGTCTAACGGGGTGAACATACTCATAAAAAACGGGCACATAATAGACCCTTCTCAGAATCTCGATGCCGTCGGTGATCTCCTGATTGAAGCCGGCAAGATAAAGGAGATCAGGGTGCAGGAGAAGAAGGCAAAGAAACGCACCACTGAA
>JBBIUL010000240.1:0-3393 GCA_037440265.1 Nitrospira sp.
TAAATAATATAATGCTTCATGCTGAATGAGTCTCAGTACTGCAGTTCAGAAAATACGAACGTAATTATATTTTGTTTGCAGATTTCTTTTGGGCCTGATGCTTTTATGAATACAGTCATTCCAAAGACCTATGAACAATGAACTGTTAAGAGAACTGAAAGACCTGTCAGGGCAGGGATACGGCGGTATTTTCCTCACAGAAAGATATACCCAAAAGATCGACGCACTGATCAGCAGTATGTTTAACGCTTATTCTGCAGAGGGAAAGCTGGTACTTATTGCAACCGGTGGATATGGGCGGTCAGAACTGGCTCCCTATTCCGATATTGACATCATGTTTTTGGCCGGAGACCGAAGGAATACTGAAATGGCTGAGCAGCTGCTCCACAGGCTTTGGGACACCGGCCTTCAGATCAGCCATTCGTTCAGAACGCCGGATGAATGCGTTGAGGAGGCCTTACGGGATATCAGGACGCGGACATCTCTGCTTGAGGCACGCTACCTCGCAGGTGATCATGCCCTCTTCGATATTTTCCGTGAGAAGGTGTATGCCGAAATTGCATATAAGAGAAAGAAGTCTTTTGTCAGCGAGAAACTGAGAGAAATGGAAAAAAGACATTCGGATATGGGGGACTCGGTTTTTATGCTCGAACCCAACGTAAAAGAGGGGGACGGCGGATTGAGAGATGCGCATACTGCCTACTGGATTTCCAAAATAGCTCTAAAGACCCCAAGAATAACTGATTTCTCCGGACTGCTGGACCCGTATGACTATAAGAGGTTTATCAGTGCCTATGACTTCCTCCTGAGAACAAGGGTGTCGCTTCACCTCGAAGCCGGGAGAAAAAACGATATCCTGTCCTTTGATCACCACAGAAGCATTGCGCTGCATCTGGGGTTCAGGAATTCCATGAAATTTACGGCAGCAGAAAGGTTTATGCGGTATTATTATCTGAAGAGCAAGATCATCAGGGACACCAGCCGCAAAATCATGGGCATCTGCAGTAATGTCTTTTTTCCAGTTGTAAAACCGCACTATTTTAGAAAGATCACTGATGATTTTTCCCTGTCCGGAGGAAGAGTCATAGCGACGAAGCCGGAACTTTTCAAAAACAACCAGGACAAGATTATGGAAGGGTATAATATCTGTTCGAGAACAGGGAAAAAGTTCAGTGAGACGACACAGGAAAACATAAAATCAAATCTTTTGAGAATAACCAGAAAGGTCAGGAATTCACCAAAATCAATCCATCATTTCCTTGAGATATTGAGGGGGCCCAAAGTATATGAAACCCTGAGAGAAATGCATGAGACCGGGGTGCTGGGCCGGTTCATACCGGAGTTCGGCGCCTTGAGGCTTCTGGTTGTCCATGAGCCGTACCATCTCTACACGGTTGACGAACATACCCTCCAGGCGATCAGAAATCTTGAGAATATACGAGGCTCAAAGTACAAACAGCATGAAGAGTTCCGTCATATTATCATTGAACTGAAACATTTTGACACTTTGATGCTGTCTCTTTTGTTTCATGATATAGGGAAGGCAGCCGGACGACACCATGAAAGAGAAGGATACAAAAGACTCAAAAATATCATCGAAAGGTTCAATCTGGACAGTGAAAGACGGGCCAGGATTGAGTTTCTTGTCAGAAATCATATCCTCATGTCAAAGACCGCGCTTAAACGGGAAGTCAGTGACATGGAAGTAGTGGCAGGTTTTGCTGAGGCAGTGGGGGACACGGAAAACCTCAAGTCAATATATCTCATAACCTATGCGGATATGTCGGCAGTAAACCCGCGGTTTCTTTCTTCCTGGAAGTCATATCTCCTCAGGGAATTGTACGAACGGACAAAAGACTACTTATCAGGTATAAAGGAAGACCGTGATGAATACCTCAAGAGTCTTGAAAAACTCTCTCCGACGACAGATATGAACCGGCTTGGTGAATTCCTTGACGAGATGCCTGCACGGTATATGGTTTCGACCACAAAGCCGAAAATCATTGAAGACTATACCCTTGCCGAGAAGATGAAAGCGAGCGGGTTCGCTATGCGTACCGACACCTGGAGGGAGGGCGTCGCAGAAATAACCGTAAGCGCCTATGACAGTCCGGGACTGTTCTCGCGGATCGTCGGGTTCCTCTCGATGAAGGGGCTGAATATTGTCAACGGGAGGATATTTACTGGAAAGAACGGGCTTGTTATTGATAAAATTTCAGTTTCGAACTGGACTGATATATGGTGGGAAGGGCTTGAAGCCGACCTGCTCGAAGGACTGAGAGGGGTTGTCATTGAGGGCAGAAGGATCACTATTTCAAAACGGGCAAAAAGAGCAGAAAGTATTTTTGATTCCTTTATCGAGATTGACAATGAGGCATCTGATGAACACAGCCTTATTGAGATACTTACCGCCGACCGGCTGGGACTCCTCTATGATATCGCACGCGTGTTTCATCAAAAAGATATTGATATCGTTTCAGCAATCATTACTACTGAAGACGGACTGGCACAGGACATTTTTTATGTGCAGTCAGGAGGCAAAAAGATTCATAATACAGTTGTGCAGGAATTACTGGCAGACGTATGGAAAACGCTAAAAGAATAAGAAGAGTTCCCTATATTATTGCGTTCCTGGTTCTTGCCGGGATTGCCTTTTTTGTGCTCAGGGGCCCTCATGTCTCCAATGCCCTCAAGAAGCTGATACTCCCTGAACTGGAGACCGCTTCAGGGCAGAGCATTATTGCCCAGAAAATCTATATCAATCTTTATCCGCTTTTCATAGAGGCGAAGGGACTGAAGGCGTTCAATGAAAAAGGAGAAAAGGTCCTCGTTGCGAACAGGGTAAAGGCATATGTCGGGCTCTCCGGTCTTCTCCAGAAGCAGATTCTTATCCGCAGGCTCGTTATTGCCGACCCTGAAATCACTTCCGACAGGAGAGAGGTCGAAAAGATAATAGAAAATATAAAGATCTATGCCGCCAGGGAGACCGACAGCGCACTAAAGGTAAGTGTACTCGCAGTGGAGGTCAAGAAAGGCAGGGTCAGCTTCAAGGATGAAGACGCAAAAATAGACTCGGCAATAGCAAACCTCAGTGGTGAGATTCTCCTGGGTGATTCCCATCGGATCAGGGTTTCTGCAGACGGAATACAGGTGAAACAGGAAGGATGGCCTGACATAACCGGCGATGCTGATGCAAACCTTACCGTACATGAAGGCACTATTACAGTAAACAAGCTGGTTTTGAAATCGCTGGGGTCAGAGTTGTCAGGCAAAGGAGAATATAAAGACGGCAGTGCTGATTTCAAAACAGATCTCCGGCTTCTGCTGATGTCGGCAAAGAAGATGTTCGGTCTTGCAACCAGCGGTGACGGAAAAATACAGGCAAGCGGAGCA
>JBBIUL010000241.1:0-3384 GCA_037440265.1 Nitrospira sp.
TCATAGTCTTAAATATAATCATACTGAAAAAAGAAACAGTTTTGGAGGTAACGATGAAAAAACAGAATTGCTGGGAATTCAAGAAGTGCGGCAGAGAGCCAGGCGGCTTACACGTCCATAATCTTGGCATTTGTCCTGCCACCGTTGAAAAAAAACTTGACGGCATTCATGACGGGGTCAATGCCGGACGGGCCTGCTGGGTTATCGCAGGAACTTTGTGCAAAGGTGAGGTTCAGGGCACCTTTGCACAAAAGTACAATAATTGCGAAGCCTGTGATTTTTACAGAGAGACAAAGTCACAGGAATTCCCCAAATTCATGCTCTCAGCCATA
This sequence comes from Nitrospira sp., assembly GCA_037440265.1. GTDB lineage: Bacteria > Nitrospirota > Thermodesulfovibrionia > Thermodesulfovibrionales > UBA6898 > JBBIUL01. The sequence goes on from JBBIUL010000241.1 coordinate 333, forward strand.
CTTCTCAAGAAAATTAACGGGAATTAGAAAACTCCCCGCCTCAGATGAAAAACTGAGCGGTAAGAGATTTATTTTTTCTTCTGCCCCCCGATAATGTCATCCACCCAGCTGAGCGCAGCAGAGACTGTCGGGAACCCGATCGTGCTTGTCAGCAGGATCACTGCATGGTAAATCTCAGCAGGTTTCGCACCTGCTTCCAGCGCTCTTCTGGTATGAGAATGCACGGATCCTTCTGACCTTATGGCAGCCGCAGCTGCAAGCTGTATGAGATGCGATGTCTTCTTGTTAATGGGACCGGATGCCTTGACAACCTTCCCCAGGTTGTCGACAGCTGTAAAGTATTTCTTGAACCTTGTCCTGATGCTAATGTACTGTCCCGGCAGTTTTGGCATATCGTAACCCTCCTTCTGTTGGTTTAATCCACTTTCTTAAATGCTGGTTTTTTGGCACCGCATACAGGGCACTCCTCAGGCGCCTCATTTTCAACAGTATTCCCGCAGACCTGACATACATAATAATCAATATCAGGGTTGTTGCCGATATTGTCAAGAACTTTCTGGTACAAATCGGCATGAATTTTCTCTACGGCGTTTGCGTATCTGAAGCTTCTCAGCGCGCCCTTTGCCCCCTCTTCATCTGCTTCCTTGATCATCTGGGGATACATGCTCTTGAATTCGTGCGATTCTCCGTTGATCGCTTCCCTCAGATTTTCTGCAGTAGTCTTAATCCCGCCCAGTTCCCTGAGATGGGCGTGTGCATGAACTGTTTCCGCTTCAGCAGCAGCCCTGAACAGCCTTGCAATCTGCTTGAACCCCTCGGTCTCTGCCTTTTTTGCAAATGCCAGATATTTCCTGTTTGCCTGTGATTCTCCTGCAAAAGCCTCAGCAAGATTTTTTTCTGTTTTTGTCATATTCCCTCCTCTTGATTTTTTCTTATTCTGTAATACTAATGCTCTTAGTGCTCTCCCATAGGCCATGCAGGTTGCACCGTTCAATGACTCTCAGGGTCCTTTCATCATGTTTGCCATGCTTTACCAGGGTGACTACGATCTCGGGTTTCGAGAAAACCGGTGTGAGTTCAGCACGGGCATAGAGGTTTTCTCCGAATTTCACTTCGATCCACTGAATAAAATGTCCTTCCTCCGAGACATGCGGAATTTCTCCTATCTTGATCTTTACCTGAAACGGCTCACCTGCCTTAACAGCATCAGGACATTCAATAACAGGCAGATGTTTTTTTTCAAAATCAGTGAGATTCCCTGCATCTTTAGCCTTGTTTATACCGCAAAACATACCCTTTTCTGCCATATTCCATACCCTCCTATCCTATTTTTTCAAATACATTTTTGCCCGCCTTGCAGACAGGGCACTTCCAGTCATCAGGGAGTTCTTCAAACGGCGTGTCCTGGATATCATTTTTATACAGCCATTTGCATGTCGCACATCTCCATACAACCCCGTCCTCGCGTTCGCCATCTCTTTCTATAACAGTCCAGCCCCTCTCTTCCCATTGCTTTACCGCTGGTGGTATATATGCTGACGAAGTATCCTTGTCGCGTGCATCTTCAACTTTCACCTTTACTGTAACACCATCTTTAACAACTGTATAGCCCCAGCTAAAGTGGTCTTCAGAATCAGCGGTTGTCATTTTTGACGTGAACTCAATCGTGTCATCGCCTTTCTTTTTCACCTTAGACCATGAATAACAGCACTTGGCAACGGATGTGCATCCGCACTTACCGTTCAAAAGCAACAGACCGTCGATCTTAAAACCACCGGGAACCTTCTCAATCGGCATCATCAGACAAACTCCTCTCAACATGATCTTTTAGAAATCCGAAAATTTTGCCCCTGCTAAAGGAATAAGACCGGCATTTCGGCCTGTTCGGTTCTTATATCACATGTCTCTGCATGCCGGACAAATGCCATAGAATTCAATATGGCTGCCTGTGATTTCAAACCCGCTCCTTAGTTCATCGGGAACTTCAATCCTGTAATCAGCTGTTATATCCACAACCTTTTTGCATGACGTACAGATAAGGTGGTTATGCGGCTCAACAGATGGATCATATCGCTTTCTGTCAGGATCAATAGTCAGTTCCCCGAGTGCCCCCCTCTTTTTTAATTCAAGGAGCGTGTTATAAACGGTTGCAAAAGACATTGTCGGATATTTTTCAGATACCGAACGAAAAATATCTTCAGCAGAAGGATGTGTCTTGTTCCCCTCAAGACACTCAAGAATTGCTATTCTCTGGGGTGTCAGCTTAAGACCAATTTCTCTGAACCTTTCCATTTGTTGTTATTCTAAGTTAATAATTATTATTTGTCAAGAATTATTTAAATCTTCAATACCTCACAAGAATTTAATTATAATTCGCTATATAATTGATTTAACGATATTTAATAAACTACTATGAGCTATCCTTTATCTAATATACTTCTAAGTTTCTCAGCATAGTTCTTACTCTCACTGTCACCATGAACCAGTTCTATTTCTTCAGCACAACTAATTCCAAGTTTTAACTCAACAGCTCTTTGTATCTGTTCCTGCTCAAATATCTTCTTTTCCATTATGCTTCTGTTGCTGCCGACTTCCTTTAATATAGCCAAACCGACAGCATCTATCGCAATCCTGTCTGTACCTGCAACAATAACATGTGCCTTCTTTCTCACCCCCTGCATAGGGCCACCGTCAGCAAATACATCAATCCCATCCATAAGTATCAGCGCGGGGTTGTATGCCTGGTTGATTTCAGCAATCATTTTCCTCATTGCCCTGAATGAGGTATGGAGTTCAGTCATGTTCTTTTTGTGCGTGATGCCAACCGAAAGTTTCAGCGACATGGTAAAAACGCCCCCAAATCCGTGCGTCTTGATACAGCAGGTTGTTACAACACAGGGAGATTCAAGCACCGGTCTTGCAACATCGAACCCATTTCTCCAGCTGCTACTGACTGGCCGGATCCGGATCCAGTCTTCATGCGGTAGTTTTTCGAAGTCAATAAGTCCGACATTCATCTGTTCACAGAGCTTCTGTATCCCCTTCTTTTTCA
>JBBIUL010000242.1:0-3358 GCA_037440265.1 Nitrospira sp.
CTTTTTGAGACAGGGTTCGGATTTCTCTTTGCCCCGCTGTTCCATCCTGCAATGAAATTTGCTATTGGCCCGAGGCGTGAAATGGGGATTCGGACGATTTTCAATATTCTCGGCCCTATTACCAACCCTGCCGGTGCGAAAAGACAAATCCTTGGGGTTTTTACGAGCAAACTCACTGAGCCTCTCGCCATGGTGCTGGGCAACCTGGGGGCTGAGGACGCCATGGTGGTGCATGGGGAAGACGGGCTTGACGAGATCACCATAACAAACGGGACCAAGGTGTCGCGGTTTTCTGACAGGAAGGTCGAGAATATGTATTTGTCGCCTGAAGATTTCGGGCTGCAGCGGGGGAGCAAAGAAGACCTGGTCGGCGGAGACAAAGAAATGAATGCCAGGATCATACTGGATATATTCAAGGGAGAACCGGGCCCTAAGCGTGATGTGGTCCTTATAAACTCGGCAGCAGCCCTTGCCGTATCAGGAATGACCTCTGATTTCACAACCGCCTTTGAGACTGCGGGCAGCGCTGTCGACAGCGGGAAGGCGCTGAAAAAACTGGAGGAGATCAAGAAAGTCTCAAACTCGCTCTGAAACGAAAAACGCTGTTCCGCATTCAGCTCGAATAAAAAACAAAGGGGCCGGCTTAGCCGGCCCCTTTTCCAACAGTCATTTGTCGGGACTGTTCAATCAATGACCATGTTCTTCCACTTCTTCGTATCCGGTAAACATAGCCTTCAGGTGTGCAGTAACCGTATGTCCGAGCGTGGCAAGGTATATGTGCACGAAGAGGAACGAAGTGAAGAACAGAAAAAGAAACACGTGAATGGTGTCGACAATCTTTATTCCGCCAAAGAAGGCAATCCATTCTGAAAACATCTTTACATCCCAGAGCAGAAGCCCGGAGACAAGCTGAAGCGGTATCAGCAGGAGCATGATGGAAAGATATGCCATCTGCTGCATGGGATTGAATTTGTTGTCCGGAGAGCTATGGTGAGGATTTTCCTCTCCCATGAGAATGCCATACCCGTAGTACCTGGCCTGTCTGATGCTGCCCAGCACGAATTTTTTGATGCTGAGGGGCGGGATATATATCTTGATCTTGCCGCTGATGAGGTAGTAGAGGAGCCACAGGAAAAAATTGAAGATCAGGATAAACCCGAAGATATTGTGAATGTCGACCGCTGTCTCGAACTTCATCAGACCTATAATTTCCCGGTACCTGATCTGAACGCCTGTCACAATGAGAATGACAAAGCTCACCGCATTGATCCAGTGCCAGATCCTTACCGGCAGCGGGTGCAGGTAGATCTTTTTCATCTCTTGCCCTCCTTTCTCAGCCTGTTCAGCCTCTTGGCCTCTCGTATTGGTGATGTGAGGATCCTCAGGGTGATATGTGCTATGGGTACCGACATGCCGCCGAAGACCATCGCGATGCCGATCCAGTCAAGGATCCTGAGCCTTGTGCTGCCGAGCACATAGAACTGCTTCAGCGACAGCAGCGAAACCATGGACCCGAGCACTTCCGGTTTTGCCTTGTAGCGGGCAATTCTCCCGTCCGCTTTGACCACAGCGACTGTCACGCTCTTGAAAAAGGCTGAATCAGCCGTATGGCAGGTTTCGCATTCCCTGACCGCATTCTGTTTCAGCGAGAGCTCGTGTGCCTCAGACCCGCTGCTGACATCCATTCTGCCCAAAAAGGTCACTCTGGCATCTGCACCCTTTTTGTTCAGCTGTTTTACGATATCCCAGAGTTCAGCAGAGTCTATGCCGTCGCCATGCGCATCCATTCGAACAGCCAACCCCTCGTAATTAAGTCCCAGGAGCTTCTGGATCTGTTCTTCAGTAAAGGGCTCACCGGTATTCTCATCATACAAGCGAAGATAAATCCCTCTCCCCGAATTGGGGGAATGGCATGCTGCACAGGAGACTGAACTCAGGTGGAGCCTTGAGTTCGGCAGCCATTTTTCATGCGCTGACTCAGCGTCTTTGTGGCAGCCGAGACAGGCGGTCTTTATCTTCTCTGTCATGGCAGTGACCTTCACCTCATGCGCAAAATGGCAGGACGAGCAGAGGGGGGCATTATGTTCCCCTTTAGCCCTTGCCATCCCATGAACACTCTTTGAATACACCTTAAAAACATTCTCATGACATTTCCTGCAGGGAACACCACTTAAGGTATCGTAGATTGCCTGCGGTCCGACTGCGTGAAACCCGTGGCAGTCAGTGCAGACCGGGGCATTCAGGTTCCCCTCGCTGATCATTTTGTAGTGAATGCTCTCCCTGACAGCAGTGTGTTTGTCGGCATGACACTTCTTGCAGGCCTCTGATACAGCAACCGAATGGTCCCGGCTGCTTTCAAAATTCTTGACCGGATGAGTTTTTCTCGTAAACTCGGAATGGCAGTCGGAACATGCGTGCTTGCTGTGCACGGACGATTCCAGCTTTGAGGGGTCGATAAACAGAGAGATCTTCTCACCGTTGTTAAAGGATTTACTCATTTTCTGTTGATGACAGGTAAGGCAATACTGATTGTCGGCTTTGGCAGGATTCCATTCAGCGATGCGCTTCACATTGTGAGCGCCATGGCACTGGGTGCATGGGGGGCCGTTCGATTTGGTCGTCAGATAAGCATGAATCGGTTTTGCCTTGAGCTGTGCGTCGGTATGGCAGGTCCTGCAGGCATTGGATGCTTCCAGCGAGAATGCGCTTTTGCTGTCAAAAACTCTGCCGGGATGTGTTGCCATTGAGATCTTCTTGTGGCAGTCGGTGCAACTTAATGAACTGTGCGGGGTATTCCTGAAATCATCTGCATTGACAAAGACTGAAAGTTTTTCATTGTTCCTGAATACTTTTATCAGTTTTGCAGACGAATGACAGGTCATGCACATCGGGGAATTATCAGCAATTGCTGCCTTCTTGGCGCTTGCATATCCCGGAAGTGCAAGAAACAGCGTCATAAGAGCAATCAGCGGCAGAAGGGCAACGTACAGAATACCGAAAATCGGGCCGAGAACTACCAGCAATGTACCTTTTCCTGTACTAATTTCAGCACTTTCTTTGGACATTTTTTCCTCCTTTTTTCAGATTTTTTTTGATTCTCAAGAAACCAGACTGTTTTCACCTCCTTTCCACAATTGTGGATTATCAGATCTCCTAAATTTAGGATTACTAATTCACAAAAATATGTCAAGACAAATCTTACGGCAATACTGCGCTGAACCTGACCATGTCCAGCTTTTAAGGTTTCCTTGAAAACAGCATAACACTGCAAAAAACATTACACAATCGGTATATGTTCCTATTGGACCGGGAAAAATGTCCTATTGCCTGAATCTGCTAATAAGTTCAATAAAAACAA